>NZ_JBQQCB010000022.1:0-128444 GCF_052246675.1 Nonomuraea sp. KM90
GGGGTGTTCCCCCGCCTTCCGGGACGACACGGGACCTATATCACGAGATCAGTGGCAGAGAGCGACACTGAGATTGCTGGGCTTGCCGGAGTGGCAGGAGAGAACGGTCAACGTGCTGCCGCCGCTGGCCACGTCGCTGGCCGCGGGAGCCTCAAGACCCTGCAGGTCGAGAAGTACCATGTCGTACACCTCCTTCCGTGGTGTGGTCGGGGACAGGCCGCTCGGGTGCGGCCTCGAGGAACGGCAGATGGCAGGGCCGCTCGCCCAGCACTGCACCGAGGGCGAAGAGCACGCCGGCCGTTCCGGTCGCGAAATCCATGGACAGGCGCAGGAGCTGGTCACCGGGGAAGGCCAGCCCGCCGCCGTACGGGAGCGCGTGCCACCGCAGCCCCTTCACCAGCTCGGGAAGGTCGCCGGCGCCCGCGGCGAGCATCCCCGCGCGGCCGGTGAACAGCCCCGCCTGCACGAAGAAGCCCGCGCGGCCGGCGAGCCGCAGCTCGGCCAGCGCCGTCGCGAACGCCTCGTCGTGCCGGTGCCGCAGGTAGCGCTCGATCACCAGGGCGATGCCGGCGGACCCCTCGTCCAGGTACGGCAGCAGCCGCCACCCCTGGTTCACCTGGAGCGAGCCGTCCTCGGAGTGCCGGCAGCGCCGCAGGTCCTGCCGCAGCGCGGTGGCCGCCAGGTCGAGCAGCGCCGCGTCGCCGGTGCGCTCGTAGGCGTGCAGGAACAGCAGCGCGGGGCCCGAGGAGCCGTGCATGAGCCCGGCGCGCGGGCCGGCGCCGCCGCTGATGTCGGGTACGGGGGTGTCGAGCCGCCCGGCGCAGATGTCCACCGCGCGCAGGGCCAGGTCGGTGCGGCCGAAGCGGAGCAGGTTCAGCCCGATGCCGGACAGGCCGGAGATGAGGGCCGATTCCAGGCGCTCCCACTTCTCGCGCAGGCAGACGTCGATCAGGTCGTTCGCGTCCTGGTCGTGTCCGAGCAGGCCGAGGACGTACGCGATGCCGTGCAGGCCGTCGTACAGGCCGAGGCCGGAGCCCTGGACCGGGCGGCGGGCGCGCTCGCGCAACCAGCGCTCGTACTCGGGGTAGGGGCCGAGCCCGGCGGCGGCGAGGGCGAAGAGCACGCCGGCCGCGCCGTGGGCCAGGTCGAGCCCGCCACCGGGGCGGAACTGGGCCACGTCGCCGGGGAACAGGCGGTCGTCCCGCTCCGGCGTTGCGCCGGCCCGGATGGCCCTGGCCATGGCGTCGCGCAGCTCCGGCCAGCCCGCCGTCCCGGGCATGGGCAAGGGGGTGGCGTCCGGAGCGGTGTCCGGGGCGCTGCCCGCGATGGTCGAGACGGCCTCGTCGATCATGGAGCCGGGCGCGGGGAAGGTCTCCTTGACGATCTCCCCCAGGTGCGCCACCTTCGGCCGGTGCAGCGGCAGCATGATCGTGCACTGCGGGGCGAACAGGCCCAGGCGCAGGCAGGCCAGCGCGTACCGGTCCACGTCCACGCCCTGCCGGTCGGCGGGCGGGGCGAAGGCGGGGTGGGCGAGCGCGGCGCGGCCCTGGTCGCCGGCGAGCGTGGCGACCTCGAAGTCGATCAGCGCCACCCGGCCGTCGTCGGCCAGCAGGATGTTGTCGGGGTGCAGGTCGCCGAAGACCACGTCGCGCTCGTGCAGCGAACCGACCGCCCGCGTCACCTCGTCGAGGGTCTCGACGGCCCAGGAGGTGTACTCGGCGAGGTCCCGCTCGGTGCAGGTGGCGCGGGTCAGCGGGTAGCGGTGCACCAGCCGCCGCTGGAGCGGCGTGCCGTCCACGAACTCCATGACGAGGAAGTGGTGCTCGCCCAGCGTGAAGTAGCCGCGCAGCGCGGGGGCGGCCGGCAGCCCGGACAGCCGTTCGAGGATGTCGCGCTCGTGCTCGATCCGGCTGACGGCGTCGCGCCCGGCCGCGTCCAGCCCGGCGTGCGGCCTGGCCTCCTTGAGCACCACCTGCTCCCCCGAGCGCTTGTCGCGGGCGAGGTAGACGCCGCCGCCGTTGGAGAAGTGCAGGACGCGCTCGATGTCGTACGGCAGCCCGGTCGTCGTCACGGCGTTGCGCGCGGCGAGCTGCGGCTCCAGGAAGGCGGGCAGCGTCGTCCACGGCGGCACCGAGAACGTGGCACCCCGCACGTCGGGCACGAGCCTGCCCTCGCCGTCCTCGACGGCCAGCACCCGCTCGCCGGAAGGGGAAAGGCAGTGGCGCTCGGCGAAACCCCCGTACCTGACGAACAGCGGGCCGGTGCCGTAGCGCAGGTCGCTCAGGATGTACGGCCCGCGCACGTCGCGCAGGAGCTCGTCGAGCTCCTTGAGCACGAGTTCGAGCTGGGCCTCGTCCCTCGGATAGATGGTGATCAGCTTGCCGCTGGAGGCCCTGGAGGCGGCCTTGGAGTTGACCATGACGAGCACGGGCAGACCGCGCAGGAACTTGAACGCGATACCGCGCGGCAGGCAATAATCCCATACTGCGGCAATGGCTTTCTCGGCGTCCGGCACGCGGGCCGAGACGTGAATCTTCCACCCCTGGGCGGGAAGGGGCGGCTCGTTGTCGGGGGCGTAATAGCACCAGGTGTCCGTCAGGGCGGTGGACCAGCCGGCGGGCAGTGACCTGCGCAGAATGGGAAAGTCGGCGTCCGCGGCCGTGCTGTGCTCAAGGGTGTCGTAGAAACACGGGTCCACAAGGCAATACAGCTCGTACTTGTCCATCTGGCGGGGACCTCCAGGGCGATGTGTCTAGAGCTTCCCGCCGGGGACGCCATTCGGCTAGTCATATAATGCATTGCCGATGCATGGCTATTGAATTTCGCTTTGTGAATTCCTCACCAATGACCGGGCGCCGGTTATTTCTTTCGTGGCACGTATACGCTGAACGTGAACTGCCCCGACCTGGAGGAGGTCGCCTCCAGCCAGCCGCCGAGGCCGGAGACGCGCTCGGCCAGGTTCAGCAGGCCCTGGCCGGCCTCGCCGGGGCGGCGCGGCGGGCGCACGCCGTCGTTCCTGATCGTCAGGCGGACCATCTGGTCGCGTTCCAGCAGGTGGACGGAGCACTGGCGGGCCTCGGCATGCCGGAGCACGTTCGTCACCCCCTCGCGCAGGGCGTGCGTGAGCGCCTCCTCCACCTCGGCCGGCAGGTCGCGGCAGGACACCCTGATCTGGCAGCGCACCCGTACGGACTCCAGCAGCGACCGCGCCGAGCCCAGCTCCGCCGCCAGCGAGGAGCTGCGCAGGCCGTGGGCCACGGCCCGGACGTCGGCGGACAGGTTGCGCAGCAGCTCCAGCACCTCGCCCACCTCGTCCTGCGCCTTCGCGTCCCGCTCGGCCACCAGCCGGTCCAGGAGCTGCACCTTCAGCACCAGCACCGTGAGCCGGTGGCCCACCAGGTCGTGCAGGTCCCGGGTGAAGCGGCGGCGCTCCAGCGCGACAGCCCTGCGCATGACCTCGGTACGCGCCTCGCCCAGCCGCCGGGCCCGCCCGGCGAGCGTCACCACGGCGTACTCGGCGATGCCGACCAGCGGGGCGGCGACCGCCCAGAGCGGATGGATCGTCGCCGGCTCCGGCGCGGCCAGCACCACCGGCCCGCACGCAAGCGCCAGCGCGACCAGCACGATCGAGCGGATCCGGCCGGCCATCACCAGCAGGGCGCCCGTCAGCAGCCCGCACACCGGGGTCCACACCGCCCCGAACACCGTCAGCGGCAGGTAGGTCAGCCACGCCTGCACCGCCACGATCCACCACCCGCTCGCGCGACGCGCCGGGATCTCGGTGACGAACTTGACGTGCAGCACCAGCAGCACGAGCAGCGTCATGACCCCCTCGGCCAGCATCCCCGCACCGGCCAGCCCGATCACCACCGGAGCCGCCAGCCCGACGATCCCCGCCACCAGTCCGAGTCCGCCCACCCAGTACGGAGACGACAGGTCGTCGAGCTCGGCACGCGCCCGGGACAGGAGTCCCCGGTGTGTGTCCTTCACCTCACCCCCGGTGCGTATCGGGTCCACCACGGTCTCGACACGGCTCGCCGCATCGCCAGAGCGCCCACCGTTTTGCAACGTTCCTCTAATCGACCCGATCAGCGTCGCCCGTGTAAAGGTCATTTCCGCTTTTGGACAGCCCTGACTGCCTGTTGACCCGTTCAGTGGCCATGGCATTCGGGTCATAGGGTGAACGGTATGGATTACACGCGACTTGGTAACACGGGCTTGCAGGTGTCGAGAGTTTGCCTGGGCATGATGAGCTACGGCGATCCCAGGAGACAGGAATGGGCGCTGGCGCGGGAGGAGGCCGAGCCCCTCGTCCGCCGGGCCGCTGACGCGGGAGTGACGTTCTTCGACACCGCCGACGTCTACAGCGCGGGCGCGAGCGAGGTCGTGACCGGCGAGGTGCTGCGCGCCATCTTCGGCCGGCGCGAGGATTACGTGCTGGCCACCAAGGTGTATTTCCCGATGAGCCGGAGCCGCAACGACCGCGGGCTGTCGCGCAAGCACATCCTCGACTCCATCGACGCCTCGCTCAAGCGGCTCGGCACCGACTACGTGGACCTCTACCAGATCCACCGCTGGGACGACGAGACTCCTGTCGAGGAGACCATGGAGGCGCTGAACGACGTGGTCAGGGCAGGCAAGGCCCGTTACCTGGGGGCGTCGAGCATGTGGGCCTGGCAGTTCGCCAAGGCGCAGCACGCGGCCGCGGCCAACGGCTGGACGAAGTTCGTCTCCATGCAGAACCACTACAACCTCCTCTACCGGGAGGAGGAGCGCGAGATGCTGCCGCTCTGCGCCGACCAGGGCGTGGGCGTGATCCCGTGGAGCCCGCTGGCCCGCGGCGTGCTGGCCAGGGCCGGCGCGGCCGCCACCACGGCCAGGGCGGGGTCGGACGAGCGGATCGACCACCTGTACGACCCGGAGAACGACAAGCTGATCATCGACCGGGTGGCGCAGGTGTCCACGGACCGCGGCCTGCCCGCCGCGCAGATCGCGCTGGCCTGGCTGCTGCACCGCGGCGTCACCGCGCCGATCGTGGGCGCCACGAAGGAGCGGCACGTGGACGACGCCGTGGCGGCCGTGTCGGTGTCGCTGTCGGAGGAGGAGATGGCGTTCCTGGAGGCGCCGTACCGTCCGCGCGAGGTGCGCTTCTAGACGGGGCTGCGAGACGGCGGCCAGGCGGCGGCCAGGCGGGGATTGTCGGCCGGGGATCCTAAGGTATGGGCATGCGGGCAAATGAGGAGGCGGCGGCGGCGCTGCAGGAATACGCGGAGCTGTTCGCGCTCTGCGGCGGCGACGCCTTCCGGGTGCGGAGCTACCAGAAGGCGGCCAAGGCGATCGCCGGGTTCCCCGAGGACATCTCGGTGGCCGACGTGCGCGGCGTCCCCGGGGTGGGCGAGGCGATCGCCAAGAAGATGGAGGAGTTCCTGCAGCGGGGGAGCTTCCGGCAGCTCGACGACCTGCGGGGCCGCGTGCCCGAGGGCGTGCGGCGGCTGACCCGGGTGCCGACGCTGGGCCCCAAGACGGCGATCATGCTGTTCGAGGACTACGGCATCGACTCCACCACGGCGCTGAGCGAGGCGATCACCTCCGGTCGCCTCGACGGCGTCAAGGGCCTGGGCCCGAAGACCCTGGCCAACCTGCTCAAGGGCATCGAGCAGCTGGAGCAGTCCGGCCGCAGGGTGCACATCGGCATCGCGATGTCCCTGGCCGAGCAGGTGATGGCCTCGCTGAAGGCCGAGCGCATCGCGTACGCGGGGTCGCTGCGGCGGATGAAGGACACGATCGGCGACATCGACATCCTCGCGGTGGCGCCCGAGTCCATCATGGAAGACTTCCGCGCCCAGCCCTATGTCGCCGACGTGATCGCCGCCGGCGACAAGAAGACCTCGATCCGCACCACGTCCGGCCTCCAGGTGGACCTGCGCGTGGTGCCGGCCGGGTCGTGGGGCGCGGCCATGCAATACTTCACCGGCTCCAAGGAGCACAACGTCGCCATCAGGGAGATGGCGGTGAAGAAGGGCTGGAAGCTGTCCGAATACGGGCTGTTCGAGGGCGATCGAGTGATCGCCGCCGAGTCCGAGGAGGACATCTACGCCGCGCTCGGCATGCAGTACGTACCACCGCCGATGCGCGAGGACGGCGGGGAGGTCAAAGCGGCGCTGAAGGGCGAGCTGCCGGTCCTCGTGGAGCTGGCCGACCTCAAGGGCGACCTGCACACCCACACCAACCTGACCGACGGCATCGCCTCGCTGGAGGACATGGTGGCGGCCGGCCATGCCCGTGGCTACGCCTACTACGCGGTCACCGACCACGCGCCCGACCTGGCGATGCAACGCATGACCCTGGACAAGGCGCTGGAGCAGCGGGGCCGGGTCGCCGAGCTGCAAGCGAAATATCCCGACATGCGGCTCCTGCACGGCACCGAGCTCAACATCGGCCCCGACGGCTCGGTGGACTGGCCCGGGGAGATCCTGCGGGAGTTCGACGTGTGTGTGGCATCGGTGCACTCGCACTTCGGCCTGTCCCGCGACGACATGACCCGCCGCTTCATCGCCGCCTGCGAGAACCCGTACGTCGACATCATCGGCCACCCCACGACCCGCAAGATCGGCAAGCGGGAGCAGGTGGACGCCGACTGGGAGGCCGTCTTCCGCGCGGCGGCCAGGACCGGCACCGCCATGGAGATCGACTCCTTCCCCGACCGCTCCGACCTGCCGTCCGACCTGGTGCGGCTGGCCAAGCACCATGGGGTGAAGTTCTCGATCGACAGCGACTCGCACGCGATCCCGCACCTGGCGAACCAGCGGTTCGGGGTGGGGATCGCGCAACGGTCCTGGCTCACCACGGACGACGTCATCAACACCTGGCCCCTCGACCGGCTCCGCACCTTCCTGGGCCGCTGACCGCCCACCGACCCGACTAACCTCCGGCCCCGCCCGCCGAGGGGCCACCTGCGAGCGCTGACCTTCCCCGGCCCTGGCCGGCACTCACCCCCTTCGGCCCCTCAACCCCTCGACCCGAACCTGCACGCCAGCCCAGCCCCGCCTACGGGCCCTCGCCGATTGGCGAGGGCCGCGTGCGACGGGGCCGCATGGGATGGGGCCGCATGGGGTGGGGCCATGTGCGGCGGGACGCGTGCGGCCGTGCAACCGCCGTAATAAGGGGCCTCGCCGGAGGGGCTGGAACGTGTTCACCGATCACCCGCTCCAGGGCTGAAGACGGTCACGCCAGACCCAGAGCCCCTTGTGCTCACCGCTCTTGAGCCGCACCCAGTGCTCGCGGCCCCGGCCTATGGCGGCGCAGGTGGCGCGCACGGGCTCCTTGGAGGGAGCGAGCTCGCCCTTCTTCCCGAACTGCTTACCGGGCCCCATCCTGACGGGGGCCGCTTCGTCCGTCTCGTTCACGTAGTGGCAGGTCGGCGACTGCTGCGTGCCGGCTGCCAGGGGTGTGCCGACCGCCAGGGGCGTGGCGCCCGCCGGAGCGGGCGGGGCGGCGGCGAGGGGGGTGAGGGCGAGGGCGGCGCTGGTGAGGACGCGGTTCACGGCTCCCATGCATGGTCTCCTTCCGCCGGACAGACCTCAGCAGCTCCCTTCTCGCAGATCCCGACTTAATGCCATAAATCCGGACATTTTGCCGAAACCTGGGAGGCGGAAAGTCAGCGAGGAGAGGCGGTCAGCCGCAGGAACTCCCGCGACAACCCCCATGAGGCCGTACGACAGCCGGCGCGATCACCGGCGCCACCCAGGACGCCACCACCGCAACCGCGAGCCCGATCACCAGATCCCACCGCCGCATACAGGCCACAACCCCCCAACCCCTCCCGCCGCAGTACGACCCGGACACACCCCTCCGCCCAGCAAGTCCCTTACAGGCCGAAGGCTCCGCCCTCGACCAGGATGAGCACACCGAGGCCGATCAGCACGATCGGCAGCAGGACATGACCCCATCGACTCAGCGCCCGCGCGACGACCGGCCGGTTGGCGAGGAACCGTCCAGCGGCGCACCACACGGCGACCAGGGCCAGGAAGACGACAATGTAGACACTCATCGAGCCGGCCCCCGCCGTGGCGAACACCGGGACGTACACACCGATGTTGTCACCGCCGTTGGCGAAGGTGACCGCAGCGACCTCCAGCACCTTCGGCCCACCGGCGTGCTCTTCACCGAGCGCTTCCTCGCGGGCGTCGCGCCGCTCCTTCCACGCCTGCCAGGCCGCCTTGAGCCCGAGGGCAAGCGGGAGCAGGCCCAGGTAGGGCAGGACGGGTTCGGGCAGGAAGGTCGCACCGAAGGCGGCGGCCGCAGCCACCGCCAGAATGCCGAGGAAGCCGAGGTATTGTCCGGCCACCACCCGCGCCGCCGCACCCCGACGTCCGGCCCCCTGGGAGAAGAACAACGCCAAGACCAAGATGTCGTCGATGTTGGTGACGGCGAACAACCCAGCCGCCTGCCCGACAACGCCCACATTCACGCCAGGTTCTTCCCTCTCACTCCGATACGCCCGGGGCGACCCTACCGGCCACGTACGCATCGGACGCCGCCACCATCGACGACGCAGAAGACACCCTTCATACGGAAGCCGGTTCCGCAGACCACCGGCTCACCCCGCCTCCGTTACGCGCCCTCCACCACCTTCAGAACTGCCACCACCTCAGACCACGCCAGCACACACTGACGGTCACGCCCACCCGCACGCTGACGGTCACCCCACCCACCAAGGGCGAGCGACCGTCACGCCAACCCACACGGATCGACCAGCACGCCAAGCGGCGGGGCGGCGCGTGCATTGACCGTAACTGCCACCACCACCGGCTCATGCCAGGACCCCTGAGCTCCACCCTCAGAATGACAAACCCTGGTCGGATGTGGCCCGCCCGAGAATACGAGAGAGTGTCCTCGCCACCTCGCACCCCACCGAAGGAAGACCTGGAGGATGCACTCCGTGCCCAAGAAATCGCGCAAGCTCTGGACGCGCATTCTCGCGGTGCTCACAGCCCTGCTCGCCGTGGCCATCGCCGGGGCGACCCTGGCCTACCCCTCCGTGGCCGCGACCACCTGCCCCGGCTGCTACGGCCTGACCGAGCTGGAGGAATCCGTCTACACGGAAGACAGCCTGACGAATGCGCAGAAGACACAGGTGAAGCAGGTGGTGCGGGAGGCCCGCCAGCGGATCATCGGCTTCTACGGCCGCCAGACGAGCTCTCCCAGCCTGCTCATCTGCGTGACGGAAGCCTGTTATGAGCGCATCGGCGGCGGAAAGGAGCGCGGCATAGCGGTGCTCAACAGAGCGGTGATGCTGTCGCCGAGAGGCCTCGACGCGGTGATCGCCTCGCACGAGATGTCCCACGTCGAGCTGCACACCCGGCTCACGTCCGGGGCCGAGGCGGTTCCCCAGTGGTTCGACGAGGGTTTAGCGGTGGTGGTCTCCGACGACGCCCGCTACCTCGCCCCGCAGACGCACCCGGACCGCTGCCTCACAGAGCCGTCCGGCCCCCTCCCGACCACGCTCGAGGAGTGGTTGACGGCCGCGAGCAAGGACGCCGGCACCTACGCCAAGTCGGCCTGCCAGGTCAGTCGCTGGCTCCACGACAACGGGCAAAGCGCAGGCCTCCTGACCTTGATCGACCGCCTCAACGCAGGCGAGCCGTTCACCGCAATCGTCACCCCCACCTGACCCACCAACACCCGCCCCACCCACGGGGCCCGCCCACACCACACCCCTGACAAGCACCCCCTGCTACCAGCCACCAGCCATCAGCCCGCCGGTTGGTTCGACCTCGTGCTCGGGTATGCCTCCCCGGCTCGGGTAGAGGTCCAGGGCTGGAACGTTCCCGTACCGATACGCCAGATTTTGGCAATGGAGGATGCGGCCGGACAGCGCGAGGAGATTAAATGGTTTCCAGGTAGGAAATAGGTACTAGGAGGTGATGCTCCATGAAGCAAGCCACGGCGACGATCGTGAAGCCGCTGCCCGACCACCTGTTCAAGGTGCACGGCAACAGCGCCGAGATGCGCTGGGAGTCCATGGCGGGGCTGGGCTACCACACCCCGAACGACCGGTTCTTCGTGCGGAACCACACCTTCACCCCGCTCATCGACGTCACCACCTGGCGACTGCGCGTGCACGGGGCGGGAGTGCGATGTCCGCGCGAGTTCGGCTACGAGGATCTGCGGGCCATGCCGTCGCGTACGTTCGACATGGCGATCGAGTGCGCGGGCAACGGACGGCGGTTCTACCGGACGCAGCAGCACGACGGCGCACCCGGGACGCAGTGGGGCCTGGGAGCCATCGGGGTGGCGCGGTGGCGGGGAGTGCCGCTGAAACACCTGCTCAAGGAGGTCGGAGTGCTGCCTGGGGCGGTGGACGTGCTGCCCACCGGGCTCGACGCGCCGTTCGAGGATCATGGGCACGTGCGCAGGCCGCTTCCCATCGACAAGGCCATGGACGACGTCCTCGTCGCCTACGAAATGAACGGCGTTCCGCTGCCGCCCGACCACGGATTTCCGGTGCGGCTGGTGGTGCCGGGATGGGTGGGAATAGCCTCCATCAAATGGCTCGGCGACCTGGAAATTTCAACGACGAAGCTCTTCACGCCATGGAACACGGTGTTTTACCCCGACGTCACGACGCAGCCGGTGAAGAGCGCATTCGAGCTTCCCTGGAATGCGCGCCTGTCCCTCCCCGGGCCACACGTACTGCGCGGGCGGTCCTGGTCGGGCCGGGGCAGGATCGTACGGGTGGAGGTCAGTTTCGACGGCGGTCTCCATTGGCGCGAGGCCGAACACCACGGGCAACACCTGGTCAGCGCGTGGCTCCCCTGGCACGTCGAGTGGGCTCCGCAGCGTACGGGGACGCGGTTGCTCATGGCGCGCGCCACCGACGAGACCGGCGCCACGCAACCCCTCACCACGCCCCGGCACCCGTTCGGCTACCACTTCGACGCTGTCGTGCAACACCCCATTCACGTGGTCAATGGGTAGGGAATTGTCACTTTTCCCCGCTGAGCTGGAGGTTTTCTAAACGCGCGTACGGCCCATCGGAATTCATCTGGAAGACTCGCGCAGAAACCTTCCGGAAATCCCGCCATGTGATGCTTCCCACACTCAAGGGAAAAGGAGAGCCGATGCGCCGGCTGACCGCACTCGACGCCCAGTTCCTCAATATCGAGACGGCGACGACCGCCGCGCACGTGGCAGGACTGGCGCTGCTCGACCCTGCGGACGGCTCGGTCACCAGGGACGCACTGGCAGAGCTCCTGCTGGATCGCCTCCACCTCTCACCCGCACTCAGCCTGCGCGTGGCGGAGGTGCCGCTCGGGCTGGACCTCCCCTACTGGGCCGCCGATCCCGACTTCGACATCGACAACCATCTGTTCGAGATGACGCTCCCCGAACCGGGGGACCAGTGGCAGCTCGCCGAGGCCGTCGCGGAGATCCACGCCCGTCGGCTCGACCGGGCGCATCCGCTGTGGGAGATGCACCTGATCAACGGGCTGATCGATGGCAAGGTGGCCGTCTATACGAAGGTGCACCATGCCGCCATCGACGGCATCTCGGGCGCGGAAACCCTCGCCACCCTGCTCGACCTGACCCCGGACGGCGTCGCGCCACGTGACGGTGCCCGCCCCGGCGATGACACGGCCTCCTGTGATGTCGTCGCGCCTCGCGACAGTGACAGTTCCCATGACGAGGTTCAGCACGTGGACCAGCCGTACGACGACGCTCCCGGCCTGGTCGGGATGCTCGCCGGGGCCGCTGTGCGTACGGTGACGCACCCCGTACGGGCCGTCCAGTCGGTGGTGCGGGCGGCTGGGGACCTGGACGCGATTCCCGTCGTCGGCGGGCTGCCCGGGGCGAAGCTGATCGCCAAGGCCGCTCGCGTGGTGGCGCGCGACGAGCAGCGCCGTCCCGACCTGCCCAGCCTCGCCGTCCCGCGCACCCCGCTGAACGGCCCCATCAGCGCCCGCCGTCAGCTGTCCTTCGGGTCCCTGCCGCTCAAGGACATCAAGAAGGTCGCCAAGGCCAACGGCATGAGCGTCAACGACGTCGTCATGGCCCTCTGTACGTCGGCCCTGCGCTCGTGGTTGCGCGAGCGTGACGCGCTGCCGGAGGCGCCGTTGATCGTGGCCGTGCCCGTGGCGGTCCGGAAGGCCAAGGCGAAGGACCTGGTCGGCAACCAGATCTCGGCCATGGTCGCCCCCATGCCGACGAACATCCCCGACCCCAAGGAGCGGTTGCAGGCGGTCGGTGCCGTGATGGGGAGGGCGAAGCGGCGGTTCGCGCTGGCCCCGGCGACCTGGCTGAGCGAGCTGTGCTCGGTACTGCCCGCGCCGGTCACGAGCCTGGCGACGCCGGCGCTCTTCCGGCTGGCGGGGATGGCGTTCCCGCCGATCAACCTCATCATCAGCAACGTCCCGGGCCCGCAGTTCCCGCTGTACCTGTGTGGCGGCAGGGTCCTGTCCTACTATCCGATGTCCGTGCTGACCGACATGAGCGGTGGCCTGAACATCACCTGCTTCTCCTACGACGGCATGCTCGACTTCGGCATCGTGGCCTGCCCCGAGCGGATGGATGACGTGTGGGGGCTGCTGGACCACCTGCGCACGGCGCTGGACGAGTTGCTAGACGAGCGAGTGGGCGATGAGTTCCGCGACGGCGTCCGGGTCGATCTGGTGGCCGGTTAGCTGGCAGAGGTTCTCCTGATAGAGCAGTACGGCGGCGAACGTGGCCGCCGCCACCTCCAGCCGCGCCGCGTCCCCGCGCGTACCGGGCAGGGCCAACTCCAGCGCGAACCTGGCCCGCCTGACGAGCTCACCGTTGAGGCGGCCGAGCCGTTCTTTGACGGAACGGTGCGTGTCGGCCTCGCGGAACAGGATGCGCCGCATCGCCGGTGAAGCGCGCAACGGCAGTCCTCGGGCCAGCCGGGACAGCGTTCCGGCCGGGTCGCCGGGGACCGCGTCGACCTCGCGTCCCTCTTCGACCGTGGTGCGCTCGTAGACGAGGGCCACCAGTACGTCGACCTTGCGCGGGAAGTACTGGGAGATCAGGTCTTTGGGGACCTTTGCCAGCTTTGCGATGACCGCGGTTGGGGTGGCCTCGTAGCCACCGCCCGCGAACAGCTCCTCCGCCGCGTCCAAGATGCGCGTCCGCGCGTCACCGATCGCCACCACCACAGCTCGCACCTTAATGCGGCCGGGGGTGCATCGCCATGCCGGGAGCGCGAGAGCCCGCTGCCGCGTCGTGCCCTGTCACGCCGTAGCGGACGACAGCCGGGGTCCCGGCGCGGCGGGGACCCGGCGCGGCGGGGGCCGGGCGCGGTCCGGGCGCGGTCCGGGCGCGGTCCGGGCGCGGTCCGGGCGCGGTCCGGGCGCGGTCCGGGCGCGGTCCGGGCGCGGTCCGGGCGCGGTCCGGGCGCGGTCCGGGCGCGGCCCGGGGCCCCAGCCCGCCCGGGACCGGGCGGCGGGGGCCGGGCGCGGTTCGGCCCCAACCCGGCGGGTCCGGGCGCGGTCCCGGCGGGGGCCGGGCGTGCCAACGCCGGTGGCCGGGGGCCAACGCCGGTCGTCGGGGCGCTGTCCCTTTGATGGGCCGACCCAGTTGGTCGGGTCACCGCCCGCTGGGTGGGTCGCCTCGTACGGCGTGACGCCGGCCGGGACAGCCGGGACGGCCGGGTCGGTCAGGTTGGCGCTGGCTGCTATCCGTGGGTTTCCGGCACTGGCGAGGCTTTGATGTAGCATGTGAGACAAAGATGTCTCAAACGATACGCAGGTGTGTGCATGGCAGCGACCCGTGAGCAGGTCATGAAGGGCGCGATCCAATACCTCAACGAGAACCCGAACGCCTCCATGGCGCAGCTCGCGGAGGCCGTCGGGATCAGCAGGGCCACCCTCCACCGCCACTTCAGCAACCGTGACGACCTGATGCTCGCCCTCGGGCACCGCGCGCACGAGCAGTGGGCCCAGGTGCAGGCGAGCAGTGGCATCGTCGAGGCGACCGCGGCCACCGATCCCGAAGTGGTCCGGCGGGCGATGAACGCGTTACTGGCGGGCCTGATCGACGTGGCCGACGAGTACGGGTTCGGCCTGACGGACTACGCCATGGCGGTCCATCCCGAGCTGGCGCGCCGCTCCGACGAGCTGGAGGAGCGCGAGATCGCGTTCTACGCCGCCGCCCAGCGCGCCGGCCTGCTGCGGGCCGACCTGCCCGCCCGCTGGATCAGCAACACCGTGTACGGCCTGCTCGTCACCGTACGCGAGAGCCTGCGACGCGGCGACGTCGCCCGCCGGGACGTGCCCCGGCTGCTGCACAGCACGTTCATGGACGGTGCCGCACCCCGGGAGGAAGTATGACGATCACCACGTCGCCCGTCTCGTCGAAGAGGCGGTGGGCGGCGCTGGCCGTGCTGTCGGCCAGTGTGCTGGTCGTGGTCATGGACATGACCATCCTCAACGTGGCCCTGCCCGCCATCTCCGCGGACCTGCGCCCGGACTCGATCCAGCTGCTGTGGATGGTGGACGCGTACGCGCTCGTGCTGTCCGGGCTGCTGGTCACGGTGAGCGCCCTGGGCGACCGGTGGGGTCGTAAGCGGATGCTGATGCTCGGGTTCGCGGTGTTCGGGGTGGCCTCGCTGGCGGTGCTGGCGGCGGGCAGCCCGATGCAGGTGATCGCCGTACGGGCGCTGCTCGGCGTCGGCGGTGCGATGATCATGCCGTCCACGCTCTCCATGATCCGGAACCTGTTCACCGACCCCGGCGAGCGCGCCAGGGCGCTCGGCGTGTGGGCGGCGATGGCCGCGGTCGGGGCGGCGCTGGGGCCGATCGTGGCCGGGGTCCTGCTGGAGCACTTCAGCTGGCATTCGGCGTTCCTGGTGAACGTGCCGGTCATGGTGATCGCGATCGCCGCCGGGCTGTTCCTGCTGCCGGAGTCCAGGAACCCGGCGCCCGGCCGGTGGGACTCCCTGGGCACGCTGCTGTCGATGGCGGGCATGGTGGCCCTGGTCTACGCGGTCAAGAACTTCGGCAAGTACGGCCTCAGCTCGCCCGGCGCCCTGGTGGCGACCGCGGTGGCGGCGGTGACGCTGGGCTGGTTCGTGATGCGGTGCCTGCGCAGGCCGGATCCGCTGCTGGAGATCAGGCTGTTCCGCAGCAAGCCCTTCTCGGCCGGGGTCGTGACGGCGCTGACCACGTCGATCGCGATGGCGGCGGTGCTGCTGCTGCTCGCGCAGTGGATGCAGCTCGTGCAGGGGTACGGGCCGCTGGAGACGGGCGTACGCCTGCTGCCCGCGGCGCTGGCCGCCATCGTCGCCTCCCCGCTGGCCCCGGCGGTGGCGGCGCGCATCGGCGCCCGTACGGTGCTGGCGGGCGGGCTGGCCGTCACCGGCCTGGCGTTCCTGCTGTTGTACGTGGCCCCGGGCCCGCTGGACTACTGGCCGATCGCGGTCGCGCTCACGCTGATCGGCCTCGGGAACGGCTCGCTGGCGATCGCCTCGGCCGCGATCATGTCCGGCTCGCCACCCGCGAAGGCGGGCAGTGCGGCGGCCATCGAGGAGACCAGTTACGAGGTGGGCGGGGCGCTCGGCGTGGCCGTCCTGGGCAGCGTCGCGGCCGCGGCGTACCGGGGGGAGCTGGCGTACGAGGGTCCGGCCGCCGGTGTCGTACGGGAATCGCTGGGCGGGGCGCTCGACGTGGCGAGGGAGCTGGGGCCGGCGGGGGTCCGGCTCACGGAGGAGGCGCGGGCGGCGTTCACCGACTCGCTGGTGCTGACCAGCGGGGCGGGGGCGGTGCTGATGCTGGCGGGCACGCTGGTGGCGTGGCTGCTCACCCCGCGCGACCTGGACCTGTCCTCGGCCGACCACTCGCACTGAGCCCGGGCGGACGGCCCAGGATCGGTGCTCGCTCCACCGCGCTGACTCTTCGTGCCATGAGGCCCGTTGAGCGCCGGGTGCCCGGGCGCTTGAGGTGCGAGGGGCAGGCGGGATGTTTGGGGTTTATGGGGCAAGAGGTGTGCGGGGGTGCAGGTGCGCCTGGTGCGGGGGTGCAGATGGCGGGATGTGCAGGGTCGGAGGTGCGCGGGGGCGGGGCCCCCGAGGTGTCGCGGGTCAGCGTTCCGGGCCGGCGACCTGGTCGGCCACGCGGCCGATGCGGGCCAGGCGGGCCAGGGCGGGCCGGGAGAGCACCTCCCCGATGTCGTGCAGGGCGACGATGAGCTCCTCGACCCCGTCGAGCGGCATGTCGGGCTCCCTGCTCAGCAGGATCCCCCGGTAGTCCTCGGGGGAGACCGCCCCGCCAGGCAGCTCGATCCGTACGTCCTCCGCCCGGAACAGCACCGGCACCGAGGTGTCGAGGACCAGGGCCAGGGCGGTCAGCTCCGCCGCGGTGAAGGAGCGCTGGCCGCGCTCGGCCTGGTGGACGGCCTGGCGGCTCCAGGGCCGGTCCAGGTAGCGGCCCAGGGCCTCGCCCAGCTCGGTCAGCGACATGCGGCGCTCGGCACGCAGCCGTGCGATCTGCCGGCCGATGGCCTCTTCTACCCTCATCTCCTCAACCCCTGTCATTCCTGGCGATGACACCGACAGTCCGTGATTGACGGGAGGGCGATCGCGGAAGTACTGTAAATCTACAGAGTTCCCCGTCAATGTAGTCAATGACACGACTGATGGTGAGGCGCAAATGCAGGACATCGTCATCGAAGTGGTCGGACCGGTCGGCGACTGCGCCGTGCTCAAGGTCGGCGGCGAGGTGGACGTGTTCACCGCTCCCAAGCTGCGCGAGCAGGTGGTGGACCTCGCGGGCAAGGGCGTCGTGCACATCGTCGCCGATCTGAGCGGCGTGGAGTTCCTCGACTCCACCGGTCTCGGCGTCCTCGTCGGAGGGCTCAAGCGGCTGCGTACGCTGGACGGGTCGCTCTCGCTCGTGATGACGACGGATCGCATCTCGCGCATCTTCAAGATCACCGGGCTCACCGCCGTCTTCGCCTCCCACTCCTCTGTCCAGGACGCCATCGCGGCCGACGCGCACTGGTCGCACGCGGTCGAGGGCGAGGCCGGAAGCGTCGAGGAATGGTGCCGCCGGCACGGGCTGGCCTCGTCCTAGCGACAGCTCCGGACCCACCGACGTCGCGCGCCCGGCCTCCGCACACAAGCGAGCCCGGGCGCGGCAACGGTCCCGCCCCGCGAAGCACCCCGGAGCACACCCCCGGCACCCCGGAGCACCCCCAGGACCGCGAAACACCCCAGACAACCCCGAAGCATCCAGAGCGCCGCGAAGCACCCTAAGACGCCATGCAGCGCCGTGAAGCGCCCGCGAAGCGGGTCTCAGGGGCGGGACGCCTCGTCCAGGATGGTCAGCTCCTCCTCGCTCAGCGTCACCGCCGCCGCCTCCATCAGCGGCCGCAGCTGCTCCACGCTCCGCGCGCTGGCGATCGGCGCCGTGACCGTCGGCTGGGCGGCGAGCCAGGCCAGCGCCACCGTCGCCGGCGCGGACTGCCGCTCCCCCGCCACCTTCACCAGCGCCTCCACCGTCCTGGGCCCGTGCTCGGTCTCCAGGTATTCGGCCGCCTTGCCGGCCCGCGGGCTGTCCACGCTCACCCCGGGCGCGTACTTGCCGGTCAGGAACCCGCGCGCCAGCCCGAAGTACGGCGTGCTGGACAACCCCTCCTGGGTTACCACGTCCCGCAGCTCGCCCTCGTAGCCGCGCTCGACCAGGTTGTACGGCTGCTGCAGCGCCACGTACCTGGCCAGCCCCTCCTCCTCGGAGGTCTTGAGCGCCTCGGCCAGCCGGGCGGCCCCGTAGTTGGACGCGCCGACGTGGCGGACCTTGCCCTCGCGGACCAGCGCGTCGAACGCGGCCAGCGACTCCACCAGCGGCGTGTCGTGGTCGTCCACGTGCGCCCAGTAGAGGTCGATGTAGTCGGTACGCAGCCGCCGCAGCGAGTCCTCGACCGCCGTCCTGATCGTCGCCGGAGCCAGCCCCTGCAGCCCCTCCAGCATGCCGACCTTGGTGGCCAGCACGAGGGAGTCGCGGTTGCGGCGGTCGGCCATCCACTCACCGATGATCATCTCGGAGGTGGACTCACCGGTGGCCCAGTACGGGTAGACGTCGGCCGTGTCGATGAAGTTGCCGCCGCCCTCGACGTAGGCGTCCAGGACCGCGAACGAGGCCTCCTTGTCGGCCGTCCAGCCGAAGACATTCGCGCCGAGCGATATCGGGAAAACGGACAGGTCCGTAGTGCCTATTGATCTCATCCCGCTATTATCCGCGCAGCCGATGTTGGAGGCTCGATGCGGCCCCGGTTACCTGGTTGCCTGGTCGGCGCGCTGATCGCCGCCCTTCTGTGCCTGGTGGGCGTGGCGGTGTGGCTGCCCGGTCAGAAGGAGGAGCCGCCGGCGCCGGAGCCCGCCCGGACGCCCGTGGAGGTGGTGGCGGAGCGGCGGCTCGACGAGCGCAGGATGGAGCTGACGATCAGGTCGGACGCGCTCGGCGCGACTACGAAGGTGCGCCTGCTGCTCCCCGACCGCTGGGAGTCGCGTACCGACTGGCCGGTGCTGTGGCTGCTGCACGGTGGGCTCGACGACCACACCTCCTGGACCGCGAAGACCGACGTCGAGGCCCTGACCCGCGGCACCGGCGTGCTGGTCGTGATGCCGGACGGCGGCAGGTGCGGCAGCTACTCCGACTGGTGGAACGGCGGCGCGGGCGGCCCGCCGCGCTGGGAGACCTACCACCTCGGGGAGCTGCTCCCGCTGCTCGAAGCCCGCTACCGGGCGGGCGGGCGGCGCGCCGTCGCGGGCTACTCGATGGGCGGGCAGGGCGCCATGCTGTACGCGGCCAAGGGCGGCTTCGAGGCGGCGGCCTCGTTCAGCGGCGCGCTGCACATCCTCGGCCCCGGCGTCCCGCAGGCCGTGATGGCCGGGACGGCGATCGGCTGCTTCGGCACCGACTGGAAGCGCATCTGGGGCGACCCGGAGGAGCAGCGCGACGTCTGGCGCGCGCACAACCCCTACGACCTGGCCGACCGGCTCAAGGGCGTCGAGCTGTACGTGGCGGCCGGGCAGGGCGACCTGGTGGAGGACCTGGCGAACCGGGCGGCCAGGTCGTTCGCCGGGCGGCTGGAGGAGCTGGACATCCCGGCGCGCACCCACTTCTCCCGGGGCGGGCACAATCACACGTCCTGGCAGAGGGAGCTGCACCGGGCCTATCCGATGCTCATGTCGGCCATCGGCGCCGGCGCCTCCTAGAGATCACGCCCTAGTTGACCCGGTTCACCAGGGACTCGCACAGGGCACGCAGGTCCGTGGCGTCCGGCAGGCATTCGTCGAGGACGTCCATGGCCGATGCCAGGTGGCGCTCCGCCAATGCCTGGGCCGCCGCCCGGCCCCCCGCCTCCTCGGCCAGGTGGGCGGCGCGGCGTACGGCGTCGTCGTCCATCGTCCTCGAGACGAGGATGGTCGACAGCTCGCGGGCGGCCGTCCGCTCCGAGGACAGGGCGGCGAGGATCGGAAGCGTTTTCTTCTCGCGTCGCAGATCGCTGTGCACGGGCTTGCCGGTCAGGCCCGGGTCACCCCAGATGCCCAGCATGTCGTCCACGATCTGGAAGGCGATGCCCAGATCCCGCCCCATGTCCCACATGCGGTCGGCGAGCTGCGGAGCGCCGCCCATCGCGACGCCCGCCGCCGCGGCCGCCCCCAGCAGGCTGCCCGTCTTGCCCGCCACCATCTCCAGGTATTCGGCGGTGGAGACCTGGTCGGGCCCATGCCATGAGCGCTGCTCGAAGGCCATGTCGGTGGTCTGGCCCCGTACGAGCTCGACGAGGGCCGCCGACAGGTAGCCCATCGCGTCGGGCCGCCCGGCGACCTGTCTGATGGCCAGGGCCAGGAGCGCGTCACCGGTGAGCAGCGCCGGCCCCACGCCGTACGCCTTCCAGAGCGCCTCGCGGTGCCTGCGCCGCTCGTCGTTGTCGATGATGTCGTCGTGCACCAGCGAGAACGCGTGCACCAGCTCGACGGCCACCGCCGTCGGCAGCGCCGGCTCCGCGTCACCACCGGCCGCCTCCGCGCTGAGCAGAGCGATCGCGGGCCGCACGCCCTTGCCACCGCCGTCGTCCTGCCACCGTCCGTCGACGTCGGACCACCCGAGCGTGAACGCCGCCATCATCGCGCCCCACGGGTGCAGGACGGAGACTGCTTCGCGAAGCGCGGGCTCGAACAGCCTCCGGCAGCGCGCGATGACCTCCCCGCCAGGCCGGACGGGGTCGAGGGGGTCGGCTGCCATGCGTGCGCTCCTAGTCAGTACGATCTTGAATCTACACAGAGTGTCGTGTGATACTCCACGGAGAGCTTAACTTTTGTCAGGAAATATCCGTCATGTGAGACGGATGTGATGGAGGTCCGGTGTCGTTCGGCGGCCTGCCGACCTGTCAAGCCCCAACCCTGCCCTTTCTCCGCACCCTGACCAGGCACGCACGCGTTCCCTTACGCGCCTTCGAGGAGGCGAGCAAGCAGGCCAACGGTGAGCTGGTCCGGCTGAACATGGGCCCCTTTCGCCCCTATCTGGTGACCCACCCCGACCACGTCCAGCACGTGCTGAAGACGAACCAGCCCAACTACCTCCGCGCGGGCATGTTCTGGGACCCGCTGGGCCCCCTGCTCGGCCAGGGCATCCTGTCGGACGGCGCGGGCTGGACCGCCAGCAGGAGCATCCTGCAGCCGATGTTCACCGCCCGCTACGTCGACTCGCTCACCCGGCGCATGGCCGAGATCGTCACCGGCCTCATCGACACGATCGTGGTGCCGGGGCGGCCCATCGACATCGCCGACACCATCTCCGCCCTGGTCCACCCCGTGATCGTGCGGCTGTTCCTGGGCTCGACGATCTCCGACACGGACATCGAGCGGCTGGCTCCGGCTTACGACACGGGCGTGACCGCCCGCTCGATCCGGCTGCTGCTGCCGTTCGTGCCCCAGCGGTTCCCGTTGCCCGGCGACAGCGCGTTCCGGCAGGCGATCAGGACCATCGACGAGGTCGTGTACCCCCGCATCCGGTACGCGAAGGCGCGCGGCGAGCACGAGAACGACCTCGTCTCCCTTCTGTGCCAGGCCCGTAAGGGGGAGACGGACGCGGACCGGCTGATCCGCGACGACATGGTGGCCATCCACGGCGCCGCCACCGAGACCTCCGTCACCGCGCTGACCTGGGTCTGGCCGGTGCTGGACGCGCATCCGGAGATCGCCTCGAAGGTCTACGAAGAGATCGAACGGGTGGTCGGCACCGGGCCCGTCACCACGGCGCACCTGCCCGCGCTCACCTACCTCCGGATGTTCCTGGACGAGCTCGTACGCCTCTACCCGCCGGGCTGGATCCTGCCCCGGACGGCGGTCCGGACGGACACGATCGGCGGGGTGGAGATCCCGGCGGGGTCCACGGTGGTGCTGAGCCCGTTCCTGACGCAACGGCTGCCCGAGTTCTGGGACCGGCCGCTGGAGTTCGACCCCGAGCGGTTCGCGCCGGAGAACGGGCGCGGGCGGCACCGGTACGCGTACTTCCCGTTCGCGGCGGGACCGCATTCGTGCCTGGGGCCGCGCCTGTTCACGATGGAGGCGCTGCTGCTGATCGCCGGGATCCTGTGCAGGTACCGGCCGGTGCTGCACGCCGACGGCCCGGTGCTCCCCCGGCTGGCCTCGACGCTGCGGCCGGCCACGGGGCTGTCCATGACGCTCGTTCCCGCGGGGCGCGGATGAGCGGCCTCACCACGGCGGCGGACCTCGGAAGGACCTGCGCGCTCGGCGTCGAGTGCGCCCGCGACCTGGCCCGCCACGCCGCTCGGCACCCTGAGCTCTTCCCCGCCCGGCCCTTCGACGCCGGCTTCTTCCACTCGCTGGGCCTGGTCGGCGCGTTCGGCTCGCCCTGGGCCACGGCGGCGGAGCTGCGGGCGGTCAACCGCGCGGCGCTGTGGGTGTTCGCGGCGGACCTGCTCGTCGACCACGTCGCCACGTCCCGGGGCGAGGTGGCCGGGATCGTCGGGGAGTGCGTGGCCGTGGCCGCCGGGAAGGACCCGGACAGCCCGCTCGCCCGGTTCCTCGCCGAGCTCCGCGACGACTTCGGGGCCGACCCGCGCTGGCGCGGCCAGCTCGAACGCATGCTCACCGCGATGGAGCGGGAGTGGGAGTGGCGCGAATCCCGGGCGGTGCCCGGCCTGGACGAGTACCTCGCCAACGCCGACAGCTGTGGCTCCTCCTTCGTCAACCTGTCGCACTGGCTGTCCCTCGGCGACCCGGCGACGCTGTCCGAGCTCCCTCGTATCCGCGCGGCGAGCGACGAGGTGCAGCGTTACCTGCGGTTGCTGAACGACCTGACGACGCACGACCGGGAAGCCCGCTGGGGCGACGCCAACGCCCTGACGCTGGGGGCCGACCGTACCGAGGTGACCGACCGCATGGCACGGCACGCGCGCGCGGCGACGGAGCTGATCGTCCCGCTGCGCGGGAGCGACCCCAGGACGGCGCTGTACCTGGAACGACAGATGGGCTTCAACTCCGGCTTCTACGGCGTCAGCGACTACTGGGGAGAACTGTGAACGTCACCCGCGAGGCCGGAACCCTGGTGGCCACGCTGATGTTCAAGCCGTGGGGCCAGGTGTCCGCGTCGGTCTACGAGACGGGACGGCTCGTCACCCTGGCCCCGTGGCTGACCGGCCATCGCGAGCGGGTCCACTACCTGCTCCGCACCCAGCGACCGGACGGCTCGTGGGGCGCCCCCGACGGCTACGGGCTGGTTCCGGCGCTCAGCGCCACGGAGGCCCTGCTCACCGTCGCGTCGGACGGCGGCGGCGGGCTCACCGCCGAGGACGTGGAGCGCGCCGCGGAGGCGGCGCGCGGAGGGCTGGCCGCGTTGCGCGAGCTGCTGCCCCAAGCGGTCGACCTGCCCGACATGCCGGCCGTCGACCTGATCGTCCCCGCGCTGGTCACCCTCATCAACGCCCACGGTGCCGGCGCGCCCCTCCCCCTGCCTCCCGGCCTGGACTACAGCCGCGTCGAACGGGTGCGGCGGGCGGTGGAGTCCGGCGCGGACCTGCCGGAGAAGCTGCTGCACGCCCTGGAGGTGACGGGTCTGGCGGCGGGCGGCGCGCGATCCGTGCGCCCTACGGTGATCGGCACGATCGGCGCCTCTCCCGCCGCGACCGCCGCGTGGCTCGCCAACGGCTCCGCGCTCGAGGCCGACTTCGCGCGGAACCACCTGGAGGCCGTCGTCACCCGGTACGGCGGCCCGGTCCCCGTGGGCCTCCCCATCACGGTGTTCGAGCGCGGCTGGGTCCTGACCTGGCTGGCACGGGCGGGCATCCCCGCCGAGGTGCCGCCGGAGATGGTGGCGGACCTGCGGGCGGCGATCGGCCCGGCCGGCACGCCGGCGGGCCCCGGGCTGCCCGCGGACGCCGACACGACGGCGGTCGCGCTGCACGCCCTGGCGTTGCACGGCATGTCCCGCGATCCGGAGAGCCTGCTGGCGTTCGACACGGGCACCCACTTCTGCACCTGGCAGGGCGAGGACGGCTTCTCCATCAGCGTCAACGCCCACGTGCTCGACGCGTTCGGCTCGTACGCGGCCACCAGCCCCACGAGAGCCGGCGCCTACGCGCAGGTCAGGACCCGGCTGGCCGGGTTGCTGGCCGAGCGGCAGCAGCCCGGCGGGAGCTGGGAGGACCGCTGGCACGCCTCGCCGTACTACGCGACGCTGAGCTGCGTGCTCGCGCTCGGCGAGTACGGCGGCCCCGAGCACGCCGCCACCGTGGCCAGGGCGCGGGAGTGGGTGCTGGGTACGCAGCGCGCCGACGGATCGTGGGGACGCTGGGAAGGCACCCTGGAGGAGACCGCCTACGCGATGCAGACGCTGCTGCTGCCCGAGAGGGTGCTGGGCCGCCCGGTCGACGGCCGGTACGAGGAGGCGACGGCCCGAGGGCATGCGTACTTGCAGCGTACAGGCGAAATATCGGACTATCCGTCGCTGTGGCATGACAAGGACCTTTACACTCCAATAGCCATCGTACGAGCGGCCATCCTGGCGGCCCTGCACCTGGGAACTCGCGTTATAGAAACCCGGTAAATTCGGACTTAATGTCACGTATTAGGATTTACCCGCCTTGAGCAGGCTTTGCGGCGTTGCTAGGGTATCCCGGGTGCCGGATCCTAGATATACACGTGTAAGTCTTGACATCTGGCTTGACGCGGCCCTCTGACCTGGACGGTTTATATGCGTTTGCGCAACTCAAGCGTGCGGGCCAAGGTGACAGCCCTGCTGGTGTCACTGGTCGCACTATGGGGTTTCGCCGCCTGGGTCACTCTGCGCGAAGGCGTGAACCTGGTGGGAGCCACCACGGTCGACAGCGGCGCCGTACAGCCCAGCGAGGTGCTCCTCGCCGAGCTCCAACGGGAGCGCCGGCTCACGGCGGAGGCTCTCGGCGGCTCGGGACGGCTGCCCGACAAGAACCTGCGTGACCAGCGTGCCAAGACCGACACGGCGCACGACACTCTGGTGGAGTCGGCGACCAGCACCACCGTCCGGTTCGCGGCGGACGCCGCGCTGACGCGTCGCATCGACGAGGCGCTCGAGACCGTCAAGGGGCTCGCCGCGGTACGGAAGACGATCGACAGCGGCCGGCTCGACCGTGCCCAGGCGACCGACTCCTACAACAACGTCATCGACTCGCTCTATCGCATGTTCGACTCCGTGGCCTCGCTGGACGACAAGGAGATCGCCAAGGACGCCCGGACCATGCTGGCGATCAGCCAGTCGAGCGAGTACCTGGCCCGCGAGGACGCACTCGTCGCGGGAGCGCTGGCCAAGGGCGGGTTCACCCGGGCGGAGCACACCGAGTTCGTGCAGCTGTCCGGCTTCTACCGCATCTCGCTGGAGAAGGCCGCGGCGCAGCTCGTGCCCGAGGACGCGGCCGCGTACCAGGTCTGGGCGAACAGCCGCGCGGTGCAACAGTTGCGCGTGCTGGAGCAGCGGCTCGCCCAGCAGCCGGACACCGGCGTCATGCCGGCCGTGACCGGCTCGGAGTGGCGCGCCGTCACCGAGCCCGCCCGCGCGTCGCTGGAGAAGCTCATCGCCGACGGCGGCGACCGGCTGGTCGAGCGGGCCGTGCCCGGTGCCGTGGGCGTCATCGTCCGCCTCGTGCTGGCCGGTGGCCTGGGGCTGGTGGCCGTCGTCGCCTCGATCGTGCTGTCGATCACCACGACCAGGCAGCTGCTCGCCCAGCTCAAGAAGCTGCGCGACGCGGCGCACGAGCTGTCCGACGACCGCCTGCCCGGCATCGTCGAGCGCATCGGCCGCGGCGAGGAGGTCGACGTGGCCAAGGAGGCGCCGTCGCTCGACTTCGGCGACGACGAGATCGGCCAGGTGGGCCAGGCGTTCAACACCGTGCAGCGCACCGCGGTCGCCGTCGCCGCCGAGCAGGCGGAGCTGCGCCGCAGCATCCGCGACATCCTGCTCAGCCTGGCGCGCAGGACGCAGGGCCTGGTGCACCGCCAGCTGACCGTCCTGGACGTGATGGAGCGCCGCGAGACCGACCCCGAGGAGCTGAAGGAGCTCTTCCGGCTCGACCACCTCGCCATCCGCATGCGGCGCAACGCGGAGAACCTCATCGTCCTGTCCGGCTCCTCCCCCGCCCGTACGTGGCGGCGCTCCGTCCCCATGGTGGACGTGGTCCGCGGCGCGCTGGCCGAGGTCGAGGACTACACGCGGGTCACGCTGCTGCCGATGGGCGACGTCGTGCTCGTCGGCCGGGCCGTCGGTGACGTCATCCACCTGCTCGCCGAGCTGATCGAGAACGCCGTGTCGTTCTCCCCGCCCTACACGAACGTGCAGGTCAGCGGGCAGCTCGTGGCCAACGGGTACGTGATCGAGATCGAGGACCGCGGCCTGGGCATGAAGCCCGAGGACCTCGACGCGGCCAACGAGCGCATCGCCGACCCGCCCGAGTTCCGCATCACGGGCACCGCCCGCCTGGGGCTCTACGTGGTCAGCCAGCTCGCCCGGCGGCACGAGATCCAGGTGGTGTTCAAGGCGTCGCCGTACGGTGGCACGACGGTCGTGGTGCTGCTGCCGCAGGAGCTCGTACAGCTCGACCCGACCCCCGAGCCGCAGGACGGCGACGGGCGGGAGCGGCTGCCGCGCCGGCAGCCGGCCGTGGCGACGGCGGCGCGCCCGGCCACGGCCGAGAACGTGCGCACGTTCCCCACTCGCCCCACCGCCGTCCCGGCCCCCTCGGTCCCCCAGCAGTCCGGCCCCCAACAGTCCGGCCCCCAACAGTCCGGCCCCCAGCGGCCTGACTCCCGCCCGCCCGTCTCCCGCCCGCCCGCCGAACCGCGGCAGCCCGCCGTCTCCCGGCCCGAACCCGCACCGGAGCCCACCCCGGAACCACGACCCGAAACGCCGGCCGAACCGGAGCAGCAGCCTGTGGCCGAGTTCACACCGTCGGGGCTGCCGTTGCGCGTGCCCCAGGCCAACCTGGCGCCAGCGCTGCGTGACGACACGCCCACGCAGCCCGACCTCGAGGAGGACGATGACGAGCGCTCGCCGGAGGAGATCCGCGCGATGATGGGATCCCTGCAGTCAGGCACCCGTCTTGGACGGTCGCAAGCGGCCAAGATGCTGGACGAGCAGTCCCAGCCCGGAGGTGAGGCATGACTCCCACGTCCGGCACCGACCTCAACTGGCTGCTCGACGACCTCTGCGGCCGCGTCAAGGAGGCCGAACACGCCATCGTGCTGTCGTCCGACGGCCTGCTGATGGCCTCCTCCGCCGGGTTGCAGCGGACGGACGGCGAGCACCTGTCCGCCGTCGCCTCCGGGCTGCAGAGCCTGGCCAAGGGCGTCTCGGACCAGATCTCCGCCGGCCCGGTGCGGCAGACGGTCGTGGAGTGGAAGAACCAGTTCCTCATCGTCACCACGGCCGGCGAGCGGGCCTGCCTGGCCGTGCTGTGCGCGCAGAACGCCGACATCGGGCTGGTGGCGTACGAGATGGCGATGATGGTCGCCCGGGTGGGCCAGTACCTCACCTCGGGAGCCCGCAACGCCGAGGCCATCGCCAGGAGCGACCGGTGAGAGGCCCGGACGAGCCCACGGACGAGCACTGGGTGGATCCGGAGATCATCCGGCCCTACGTCGTCACCCGTGGCCGTACCCAGCCTGCGCACGGCAGGTTCGACCTGATCTCCATGGCCCTGGCCGTCGGCCCGCCGCCGGGACCCGACGCCGGGCTGGACCCCGAGCACCTGCGCATCCTGCAGCTCTGCCGCGAACCCAAGTCCGTAGCCGAGATAGCCGCTTACCTGGACCTGCCGGCCGGCACGATCAGGGTGCTGCTCGGCGACCTGTTCGACCGCGAACTCGTCTCTGCCCAGGAACCACGATCCGAGGTGGACATGCACGACATGAAGATGTACAGGGCGGTGCTCGATGGTCTTCGCTCGCTCTGAGCGTCCGCGCCTGCCGACGGCGATCAAGATTCTGGTCGCCGGCGGGTTCGGCGCGGGCAAGACGACGATGGTGGGCGCGGTCTCCGAGACCCGGCCGCTGCGTACGGAGGAGGTGCTGACCGACCGCGGGATCGGTGTGGACGACCTCACCTCGGTGGAGGCCAAGCGCACCACCACCGTGGCGATGGACTTCGGCC
This sequence comes from Nonomuraea sp. KM90, assembly GCF_052246675.1. Classification (NCBI taxonomy): domain Bacteria; kingdom Bacillati; phylum Actinomycetota; class Actinomycetes; order Streptosporangiales; family Streptosporangiaceae; genus Nonomuraea; species Nonomuraea sp. KM90. The sequence continues at coordinate 27,660 of NZ_JBQQCB010000022.1, forward strand.
GGATCACCCTCGGCAACGACTACGTCCTGTACCTGTTCGGGACGCCGGGGCAGGAGCGGTTCTGGTTCGTGTGGGACGAGCTGGCGGAAGGTTCCCTGGGCGCCGTCATCCTGGCCGACACCCGCCGCCTGGCGGACTGCTTCCCGTCGGTCGACTACTTCGAGCGGCGGGGGACGCCGTTCGTGGTGGCGGTCAACTGTTTCGAGGGGGCGCCGACGTTCGAGCTGGAGGAGGTACGGCTGGCGCTGCAGCTCGGCCCGTCGGTCCCGATCATCATGTGCGACGCCCGGAAGCGCGATTCGAGCCGGGAGGTCCTGATCACCCTGGTCCAGCACTCGGCCCGCCTCCGCGCCGAACCGGTCGGCAGCTGACACCCCCGGCCCGACAAGCGTGGTCCTCGCCTTCGGCCCGGGCCGCGTTTGTTCGGGGCGCGCGGGCTTCGCCACGGGCTGCCGGGCGGAGCAACGCGCACCGCATTTCGGAGCGGGCTCTAGCTGCCCTGCGGGGACGACATGGTGGCCCTGATGCCGGCCACGCGGCCGTACACGTCGAAGTCCGCGACCGCCTCGAAGCCCGGCCCCGTGAGGCGGGCCTGGTCGGCGCCGAACTCCGCGCCGAGCCCCCGCTTCACGGCGTAGCTGTGCAGCGCGCGCCTATGATCGGTCAGCGTGAGGCCCATGATCGCCTGCTGGATGACGCGCATGACGCGGGCCGGCTCGGGCGGGGGGAGGCGGAAGCCGGGATGCTCCACCAGGAACGCCGCCCGCGTCCCGCCGCCGGCGTCGCCGTTGTACGAGGTCCAGTGGCCGGTCACCGCCTTGGCCGCCTCGGTGAGGAGGGCGGCGACGAGGTGGGGCTCCTCCGGTGAGCCGGGGAGCGCGCTGAACGGGACCTCCGGGGAGGCGAGCTCCTGGATGCCGTACTGCCGGCCGAAGTCGCGCAGCCGCGCGGACATCGCCGCCACCGCGGGCGGGAAGCCCGACTGGTTCGCCCAGGCCCACAACCACGTGCCCGGGCCGGGGGCGGCGCTGCCGAGCAGGTGGAGGCCGGTGCACGTGATCGTACGGTCGCCGGTGAACTCGAAGTGCTGCCGCTGCAGGTCCACGTGCCAGCTGTGGTCACCGAGGACCTCTTCGAGATGGAGCTGGTGCTCGAGGGAGAGCAGGGCCGCGTCGTCGAGGAGGTTGGGGAAGGTGAGCGAGTTCTGCACGTCCCGCACACTAGAGCGCCCCGATGGGATTTGCGAGATTCTTTAGGGATTGTCCGAATGTACGGTGTCGAGTGATCGTTCCGTGGTCACGCGGGCGAGGGGAGCCGGAGGATGGAGTTCAAGGCGGGTGACACGGCGCTCATCGTCAAGGTGCCGGAGGCCGAACCGCTGGTGCGGCGGTGGCGGAAGCGGGAGATCGGCATCATGGCGCACGTCACCGTGCTGGTGCCGTTCCTGCACGTGAGCCGGGTCGACGAAGGCGTGCGCCGCGAGCTGGGGGCGCTGTTCGCCCGGCAGCCGGCCGTCGACGTGAGCTTTCACCGGATCGGCCGGTTCCCCGACGTCGTCTATCTCGCGCCGGACCCGGCGGGGCCGTTCGTGCGGCTGACGGAGGACGTGGTCGCCCGGTGGCCGGAGGCTCCTCCCTATGGCGGGTTGCACGACGCGATCGTGCCGCATCTGACCCTCGGGCACGGCGTGGCGGTGGACGAGGCCGCCGCGGCCGCCGCGCTGCCGCTCGCGGCGCGGGTCACGGGGGTGTCGATGCTGGTGCGCGGGGACGACGAGTTCTGGCAGGAGACCGAGTTCTTCCCGTTCGCCTGACACCCGCCGCGGGCCGGCCATCGTGACCTGCATGGCGTCGCTGGGCTTGGCCATTCGCCCCGGGCTCCGCGAGGCACGTTCCTCACCCGCTCTCGCGCCGGCGCACGTACGCGTCCAGCTCGGCGGCCCCCCGCAACATCGCGCGGCCGCGCGCCGACAGGCGGTCCTGCCAGTCGCGCAGGGCGGTCTCCAGGGGTGCCAGCCCGCCCGCCGCGCGCACCTGCGCCAGCAGCGGGGCGATCTGCTCCAGCAGGTAGCCGCCGCGTCTGAGCTGGTGGGCGAGCTGGGCATCGCGTACGTCGGCCGCCGTGTAGACGCGGTAACCGGTATGGGGGTCGCGGCGCGGCCGGACCAGCCCGGCCCGCTCCCACTTGCGCAGCGTCGCCGGCCGGATCCCCAGCCTCCTGGCCAGCGGGCCGATGAACGTGACGCCGGGGCTCGGCGGATCGGAGGCCCCCGGGCGGACGGAGGGGGCCAGGTCGCGCAGTGCCTGCTCGACGGCCTGGAGGGTGCGGCGGTCGTCGAGGAGCTGGGCGTGGCTCTCGTCGATCGTCCGCAGCGCCTCGTCGGTCGCGTCCCGGTGCAGCGCCCGCATGATCGACGTGGCCGTCTGGTGCCCGAACCCGGGCACCAGCGCGACGAACGCCCGCAGCGCGCAGGCGTGCAGGTCGGTGTAGGCACGGTAACCGCTCGCGGTACGCCCGGCCGGCGGCAGGATGCCGGCCTCCTCGTAGTTGCGCACCGCCTGGGTGGACAGGCCGTGCTCGCGCGCCAGGTCCACCGGCCGGAGTCGCCCGTCGGGCATGGTGCACCTCGCCTGTGTTGAGGGTTAAGCTGCGGCTATGGCATGAACGGCCGCACAAGTTTCAACGGAGAGTTCAACGATACCGTTGAAGGCATGAATTCAGTACCGGCGAGGAGAACAGGAACGGTCATGGCCGCTGATCCGTCCGTCCGCGAGTCCGTCGTCGGGGCCGCCCGCGACCTCGACGGCGAGGGGGTCTCCGCCGTCACCGCGTTCGTCCGCTCGCTGCCGGCCCCGCCCCGGCTGCTCGGCCTGGGCGAGGCCATGCACGGCGAGGAGGCGTACCTCGAGCTGCGTAACGCGATCTTCCGCGAGCTCGTCGAGCACGCGGGCTTCCGGTCGTTCGCCCTCGAGAGCGACTGCATGGCGGGCCTGGCCGTGGACGCCTACGTCACGGAGGGCTCCGGGACGCTGGACGACGTCATGGAGCGCGGCTTCAGCCACGGAGCCGGGGAGTTCGAGGGGAACCGCGAGCTCGTACGGTGGATGCGCGCGTACAACGAGGACCGCCCCGCGGCGGACCGGCTGCGCTTCTTCGGCTTCGACGGCCCGCTGGAGATGACCGTCGCCGCCACCCCCCGCCAGGCCCTCACCACGCTCCACGGCTACCTGGCCCGCCACGGCGTCCCGCTCCCCTGCTCCCCGGACACCCTCGACCGCCTGATCGGCGACGACGCCCGCTGGACCGACCCCGCCGCGGCCATGGACCCGTCCCGGTCCGTGGGCCGCTCCCCCGACGTCGCCGAGCTGCGCCTGCTCACGGACGACCTGGTGGCGCTGCTCACCGCCCACGCGCCGCACCTCATCCCCGCGACCTCGCCGGACGAGTGGTGGCGGGCGTCCCTTTGCGGCCGCACCGCCGCGGGCCTGCTCCGCTACCACGCCGGCATGGCCGACACGTCCGCCGACCGGGTGTGGCGGCTGATGGCCCTGCGCGACGCGATGATGGCCGACAACCTCCTCGCCCTCGCCCCGTACGGCCCGACGCTCGTCAACGCCCACAACCGCCACCTCCAGCGGGAGAAGAGCACCTGGCAGCTCGCCGACATGGCGCTGGACTGGTGGAGCGCGGGCTCGATCGCCGGGGCCCGGCTCGGCGACGGCTACGCCTTCCTGGCCTCGGCCCTGGGCTCCGTACGCCACCAGGGCCTGCCCACCCCGCACCCCGACACCGTCGAGGGCATCCTGGCCACGCTCCCGGGCGACCGCTACCTCGTCGACCCGCGCGCGCTGGCCGAGTCCCTCGGCGATCACCAGCCGAGCCCGCGCACCGACATAGCCTGGAACTACGGCTATTTCCCCCTGAGCCCCGGCCACCTGACCGACATCGACGGGATCGTCTTCGTCAAGGACGTCGCCCAGCGCCCGGAGGACGGCTGACGACCGTTTCGGGAACCACGCCGAGCGGCAGGTGATCTCGATACCGGCCTCCGGGACGTTCGGTGCCTTCCCACTACCGAGGCGAGCCTCTCGGGCCGGTGGTCAGCGCTCTCGGCATCGCCAGGATCAGGGGGTCAGGGAGCGGGCGGTGGCGAGCCAGCCCTCGCGGGCGCTCGGGTAGCGGGGCGCCCAGCCGGTCTCCTTGCGGAAGCGGGCGTTGCTGACCCGGAGCGAGCGGGTGAGCGAGGTGAGGCGGTCGCCCAAGAGGTACGCGGCCCGCCCCGGCCCCCGGACCCACGGGCGGGTGCGGGCGGCGCGGGCCACCGCGTTCGCGTAGGCGCGTTTGGTCAGGGGCTCGTCGTCCACGACGTTGTACGTGCCCCCGGGCGCCCCCAGCGCCGCCACCACGGCGGAGGCGGCGTCGGACAGGTGGATCGAGGAGACGTAGCCGGCCGGGTGGCCCAGGATCATGCCGACGTGGTGGCGGGCCTGGGCGAACAGCTGCTCGCTGTGCTCGGCGCCGGGGCCGAGGAACCAGCCGAGGCGCAGGATCACGGCCGCTCCCCCGCCGGTCGCGGCGAAGCGGCAGGCGTTCGCCTCGGCGGCGAAGTTGCCGCGGGTCAGCGGGTAGTGGTCGACCGGGGAGTCCTCGTCGATCCAGCGGTCGCCCTGGTCGCGGTAGAGCATGCTGACCGACTCCTGCACCACGCGGCCGAGCCCGGCGTCGAGGGCGGCGTCCGCGACGGCGGCGGAGCCCTCCACGCGGACGCGCAGGTTGTCGCGCATCGCCCGCGCGCTCATGAAACGGCTCATGGACGGGATGGCTGTCGCCAGGTTGACCACCGCGTCGTGCCCGGCGAACGCCGCGGCCAGCCCCGCCCGGTCGAACAGCGACACCCCCGTCAGGGCCGTCGCCCCCTGCCGTTCCAGCGCGGCGGCCTTGGCGGGGGTGCGGGCCAGGGCGGTCACCCCGTGTCCCGCCGCGACCAGCGCCGGCACCGCGTGGCCGCCGATCGCGCCCGTGCCGCCCGTCACGAATACGCGCATAGTGAGAGAGTACTCTCTTACCATGGCGAGATCCACACCAGGCGTCACCCGGCAGCGCCTCATCGACGAGGCCGTCCGGCTGTTCTCCACCCGCGGTTACGCCGCCACCTCGGTGGCCGACATCCAGGCGGCCTGCGGGCTGACGACCGGCTCGGGTGCGCTCTACAAGCACTTCCCGTCGAAGCAGGCGCTGCTGGAGGAGGCGGTGCGGCTCGACCTGGAGCGCATCGCCGCTCGGGGCAGTGAGGCGACCACCGGCTCCCGCGCCGGCGGAGGGGCCGCGCGCGACCCCGCCGACGCGGCCGCCGAGGAGCCGCGGGTGGCGCTGGAGCGGATGGCGCGGGTGGTCTGGGAGGTGATCGAGAAGGATCGGGGGCTGATCCGGATCATGCTGCGGGAGTTCGACGGGTTCCCGGAGCTGTTCGAGCGCATGTGGCAGGGCGTGCTGGCGGGCGTCTACGCGCAGGGGGCGGCCTGGATCAGGGCGCAGCGGGAGCTGGGCAACGTCGAGGCCGAGGATCCGGAGGCGACGGCGGCCGTGCTGCTCTCGTCGCTGACCTACTACCCGCTGCTGCGCATCATGATCGGCCACACGCCGGGCGACCTCGATCCCGAGCGGTTCCTGGCGGCGTGGGTGCGGCACGCGGCCGCCACGCTGCGCGTCCCGCCCCCTGCCTGACCTCCGCCCGTGCTACCTCGCCTGCGCGGGCCGGGACGCGAGGACCTGTTCGCAGGCCAGCAGCAGCACGCCCGCGCTCCAGGCGTGCGACAGCGTCAGGTACATGCCCTTCGGCTGGAAGCAGTCCGTCTGGTAGTAGCGCTCGGTGATCATGCCGCGGTAGGCGTTGAGGTCGCCGTCGGCCGCCGGGAGGAGCTGGCGGAAGCAGTCGAGCGTCTCGTGCGCCCGTTCCGCGTAGTACGGGTCCCCGAGCGCCTCCGACAGCTCCACCAGCTCGGCGGTGCACACCAGCCCGTACGCGTGCAGGTGCTGGTTGGACGGCGACGCCTGGTCCGCGCCCCGGGTGGCGAAGCCGTACACGCCCAGGGGGGTGCGGGGGCCGAAGCGCACGTTGTAGGTGTAGCGGAAGGTGAGCATCCAGTCGGCGGCGCGGCGGGCCAGGTCCAGCCAGCGGGCGGCGCCCGTCCGCCGGTGGAGCGCCATGTACGCCAGCACGGCCGCGTACCCGTCCTCCGAGGTCGGAGCCAGGTCCACGTCCTCGGGCGCGCCGTAGACGAACTCGTCCTCGACGAACGAGGCGTAGTAGTCGCCGGCGCGCTCGGCGGCCCGCAGGTGGGCGGGGTGCCCCGACTCGGCCAGGGCGGCCACCCAGGTCAATCCGGACGCGCCCGACCAGGACAGCACCTCGCCGGTGGCGGCGTGGTGGAGGGTGCCGAGGTTGCCGTCGGGGCGCTGGCGGGCGGCCATCGCGTCCAGGTTGGAGCGGGCCGCCGCCGCCCAGGCCGGGTTCGGCCGGTGGCGCAGCGCGCGCAGCAGGAACAGGGTCGCCTCCCCCAGCGTGCGCGCGTGCAGGGCGTCCTTGACGTGGCTCCAGCTCTGCGACCAGCCCGATCGCCGGTACCAGACGCCCCAGAACGTGCCGGACGGCGACAGGTTGGCGCAGATGAAGTCGATGACCCGTTCGGCGGCGGCGACGTGGTCAGGACGTCCCCTCCGCAGCCCGTGCTCCAGGAGCGCCGCCGCCCACGGGATCCCGCTCACCCAGCCGACGTGCATGGCCTGCCGGTCCACCCGCTCGCCGTTGGTGCCGCTCACCTCCCGGTCGAACCCGACCGTCTCCAGCAGCACGCCGGGGTCGGGGTCGTAGTGCCACCGGTACAGGCCCTCGGCGGCGATGTCGGCGGCCGAGGCCACGTCCTCCCACGGCTCGACGGGGGCGGCGGGCAGGCGCAGGTCGCGGTCCTCGCGCAGCACCGGCGCGTACGCGTGCCGGTCGGCCGGCAGCGGGCACGTCGCCAGCGTCAGGACGTGCGACTCCCCGGGCCGCCACACGTGCGCCGCCGCCTCGGCGGGCAGGGGCAGCGCCGAGCCGTAGTAGGTGACCGGATATTCCTGGTACGGGAACAGCAGCTCGATCGTCGCCCGCCCCGCCTCGTGCCCGATGGCCAGGCCGGTCGGGCCGAGCGCCGACTCCTCGTCCGCGATCAGGGCGGTCCCGGAGGCGTCGCCCCACACCATGACGGCGGGGGTGGCGGCCCGGTCGGCGCGGAAGCCCCACCGGGCCGAGACCATCTCCTCGGGCCGGTCGGCGCCCGTCTCGAAGCGGGGGAACACGCGCTGGCACGCCGCCGGCCGGTTCTCGCCGTAGAACAGGCCGGGGATCAGCCACCACGGGTCGGCGACGGCGGCCACCGACCTGCTGACGCGCACGGTCCCGGAGGCCGGCTCCGTGCCGTCGTACCGCAGGTGCAGGCGCAGCTCGCGGCGGCCCGTCGGGAGGCGCTCGCCCCACTGCCACCCGACGGTGTACGGCCCGCCGCCCGGCACCTCGACGAGCACCTCGCCCCCGTCGGGGTCGGCGACCGCCACCACGGGCGACGTGCCGGCCCCGGCGGCGGAGGGCGGCTCGGAGGGCGGCTCGGAGGGCGGCGAGAGGACGATCGGGGAGGAAACGAGCGGCGACGGCTCGGCGGCGTCCGCGATCACCAGGGCTCCACCGTGAACGCGCCCTTGCGCACCCCCAGCTCCACCAGGTCCGTCTCCACGGCCGAGAGCGGATCGTCGAGCGGGATCCGGAACGTACGGATCTGGCTCGGCCCGAAGTCGGCCGTCAGCCGGATCCCGGCCACCGGGATGCTCAGGGTCGCGACCGCGGCCCGGCCCGTGCTCTCGACGGCCCGCACCACCAGGTCGCGCGGCGCGTCCTCGTGCAGCTTCACCGCCGTCACCATGACCTGCCCGCCCCCGTCGTCCAGGTAGCCGCGGGCGCTGGGCAGGGGGCCGTCGTGGAAGCTCTCCAGCATCGCCCGCACCGGTGAGCCGAGCAGCGCGGCCCGCCGGGTCAGCCCGGCCGCGCGCCAGTCGCCGTCGTGCGGCACCAGCAGGTACGAGAACCGCTGCGTCCCCTGGTCCTGGTAGGAGTAGTAGCCGTCCGGGTCGAGCAGCCGCGGGTCGTGCCAGGAGTAGACCGGGCTGCGCACGGCGGTGATGCCGATGCTGTGGCTGCGCCCGGGCCCCGGTGGGGAGACGTCGTAGCCGTGCTTGGCGTTGTTCACCACGGCCAGCCCGGCTCGCCTGCCGGCCACGGCGCCCGACAGGTCCACCCACGACTGGGCGGGCTCCTCGGCCCCGTCGATGGGCCTGTTCAGGTGGGCGAACGGGATCTCGTACGTGGCCACGGGGCTCTCCAGCGCGACCGGGAAGCGCAGCTTCATCAGGTGCGCCTGCTCCCGCCAGTCGAGCGTGACCCGCACCTCGACGGCGTCGTCGTCCCCGGCGCCCAGGATGAACTCCTCGGCCATCGTGGAGCGCCCCCACTCGCGCTCGACCCGGATGCGGGCGCGCAGCGGGCCGTGCTCGCGCAGCACGATGTCGGTGGTGACCATCGCCTCGCCCGGCCAGTCGTAGGAGATGACGCGGTGGCCCCAGGTGTCGGTCGGGTCCTCGCAGATCTGCGTGTGCTCGCCGGTCGCCCCGGCCACCAGGTCGACGCCGGTGCGCTTGTCGACCAGGCTGGACAGCCAGCCGGTGACGGGGTCGAGCTCCAGGCGCAGCACGTCGTTCTCGAGGTGGTGCTCGGAGGCCAGGAGCGTGCCGGCCGGGACCTCGCCCCGCCCCTGGCGCAGGCGGTAGAGGCGGTAACCCAGCGCGGGCAGCTCGGCCCGGAACACGGTGGCGCCGCGCCCATTGTCGTCGGTGGTGGCGACCGACTGGGTGCGCTGGCAGGGCACGTCGGCGCCGTCGGCGTCCACGACGTGCACGCCGTTGGGGGCCAGGCCGTACTGCATCTCGACCCGGGTCGTGACCGGCCACGGGTGCGGGTTGAAGACGACGACCGGCTGCGTGCCGGCCTCCTCGGGCACGGCGACGTCGCGGGCGATCACGTTGTGCGCCCTGGTGATGATCCGCTTGGAGATCGCGACGGCCTCGCCGAGCTGGTCGCGGGCGTCGTCGTAGGCGGGCTCGATGGCCGAGCCGGGCAGCACGTCGTGGAACTGGTTGAACAGCACCTGCTTCCAGGCCCGCTCCAGGTCGGCGCGGGCGTCGTGGCCGGCGATCGCCGCCCACCGCTCGGCCGACAGCACCGCCGCCTGCGCCCTGCGCTGCCACGCCTTGATGCCGGAGTGCGAGGAGTAGCAGCCGGCCGCGTGGTGCTGCAGGTCGTCGCGCCACACCGGCAGCTCGGCCAGGCCCTGCTCGCCCAGGCGCTTGGCCATCTCGTCGAAGTAGCGGCGCGGCGAGGACATCGTCAGCTCGCCGAACGTGCCCATCCGGTCGTAGCGGTGGATGGACTCGATGTTCGCCTTGGTGGGGCCGCCGCCGTGGTTGCCCACGCCGTAGAAGATCATCAGGTCGCCGAGCGAGCGGTCGAGCTGGCCCAGCGCCTTCTCGGTCTGGCCGGCGACCTCGCCGGGCGGGCTGCAGTACTCGAACGGGATCCGGTAGGCCAGCACCCGGCTCCCGTCGGGCGCCTCCCACCAGAACATCGTGCCGGGCAGCTCGCTCTCGTGCGGTCCCGGGCGCAGGAAGCAGTAGGAGTCCATGCCCTGGCCGCGCAGGATCGCGGGCAGCATGGCATTGTGGCCGAACGGGTCGACGTTCATGCCGACCGACGCCGTGACCCCGAACTTCTCCTTCAGGTAGCGCTGGCCGTAGAGCCCCTGGCGGACGAACGACTCCCCCGACGGCATGTTGCAGTCGGGCTCCACCCACCAGCCGCCGGTCATCACCCACCGGCCCTCGGCGACCTTCTCCCGGATCCGGTCGAACAGCTCGGGGTCCGACTCCTCCACCCACGACAGCAGCACGACCTGGTCGCAGGTGAAGACGAAGTCCGGGTATTCGTCCATGCGGTGGATCGCCGACCAGAACGTGGCCCGCGCCTCCTGGTAGCCCTCCTGCCACGGCCACAGCCACACCGGGTCGAGGTGCGCGTTGCCGATCATGTGCAGGGTGCGGTCGGGGGTGGCCGCGGGACGGGGGGCCCGCGGGAGGCCGCGCGGCTGGCTGCCGGAGGGGGCGTTCGACATGGGGGCCCGCGACATGGGGTCGGGGCGCCTGGTCACGCGGCCGCCCATGCGTCGACCTTGTCGCTGATCATGTGCAGCATCAGTGTGTGGATCTCCTGGATGCGCGGGGTCTCGGAGCTGGGGGCGAGGAGGAGGTGGTCGGCGTGCTGGGCGGCCTTCCCGCCGTCACCGCCACCGAACAGTACCGTCACCGCGCCGTTGACCTGCGCGGTTTCGAGGGCGTTGACCACATTAGGCGAGTTTCCGCTGGTGGTGAAAGCGGCCACCACGTCGCCCGGCCGGGCCAGCGCCTGGACCTGCCGGGCGAAGACGTCCTCGTAGGCGTAGTCGTTGGCGATGCAGGTCATGACGGTGGCGTCGGTCGTGAGCGTCACCGTGGGCAGCGGCCGGCGGTCGCGCTTGTAGTGGCCGATCAGCTCGCCGGTGAGGTGCTGGGCGTCCGCGGCGCTGCCGCCGTTGCCCATCGTGTACACGGTCCCGCCGCGGGTGAAGGTCTCGATGAGCAGGTCCGCGGCGGCCTCGACGGCGGGCAGCAGGGCCGCCATGCCGTGTGCGGCGGCGAGGTGCCCTGCTACGTGCTCGGCGAGCACCGGGGGAAGTTCAGGCATACGTCTTTCCTCAGAGTCCGGACAGGAGGTCATGGGCGACGGCGCCGGCGCCCACCACGCAGACGCCCGCGCCGAGCCGCGCGAGTTCGATGCGCGCGGCACGGGCCGCAGGCGGCATGGCGTCCCGGGCGACGGCGGCGGCCACGGGGTCGAGGAGCCGGGCGCCGGAACGGGTGACGCCGCCGCCGAGGACGACGAGCTCGGGCTCGAACGCGTTCACCAGGTCGGTGATCGCGCTGCCGAGCGCCCATGTGGTCTCGTCCCATATCGCGCTCGCCAGGGGGTCGCCCGCCTCGGCGGCGCGGGAGACGTCCTCGGCCGTCGGGCGCTCGACGGCGGACAGCGACGAGGGCCGGCCGGTGGCCAGGGCCTCCCGGGCGCGCTCGGCGATGGCGGTGCCGGAGGCGTACGCCTCCAGGCAGCCCAGCCGGCCGCACGAGCACTTCCGGCCGCCCGGCCGCACCATGACGTGCCCCAGCTCGCCGCCGTTGCCGGCCGCGCCCCGGTGCAGGCGCCCGCCGATGACGGAGCCGCCGCCCACACCCGTGGAGATCGTGAGATAGAGCATCGTGCTGGTGCCGCGCCCCGCGCCGTAGCGGAACTCGCCCAGCGCGGCGGCCGTGGCATCGTTCTCAAGGGCGGACGGGACGCCGAACGCCTCCGCGGCCATCGCCCCGATCGGGACGTCGATCCACCCCGGCAGGTGCGGCGGGCACTCCAGCACCCCGGCCGCGGCGTCGAGCGGGCCGCCGCAGGAGATGCCGACGGCCGCCACCTCGGGCAGGCCGGCCTCCGCGACCGCCTTCCTGCCCAGGTCGAACAGCCTGGCCAGGACGGGTCGCGGTCCCTCCTCCCTGCGGGTGGGGGTGACCTGCCAGCCGTGGATCAGGCCATCGCCTGTCACCACGCCCGCGGCGAGCTTGGTGCCGCCGATGTCCAGGGACAGAACGGGGGGAAGATCGTGCTGCATTGGGCCTCCGACGAGAACGACTGCCGCAAGGTGGCTGTGACATCGTTCCCACACGGGATCCTAGGGCGACCTTTCCCCGTGGGTCAACGCGGGAGATGACGGAAATGTCAGATAACGGGGGGCGGTGCGGTGGATTCCCGCTGGATGAGGCGCACGTTGAGCACGGTCGTGACGGAGTCGGCCTCCGGCATCTGGATCCGCTCGTCGAGCCTGCGCACGGCGGTCGCGCCCAGGTTGAAGGTGTCCTGGGAGACCGCGCTGACCGTGGGCGAGACCATGCTCATCCAGGGCGCGTCGTCGAACGCGATGAGGCTGATGTCGCCGGGCACGCTCAGCCCCAGCCCGCTGATCGCCCGCCAGACGCCCTCGGCGAGCACGTTGTTGGCGGCGAAGACCGCCGTGGGACGGTCGGGGCCGCGCAGCATGTCGAGGGCCCGGCGCCGGGAGTCGGTGACGTCCCAGCCGGAGGAGACGACCAGGGCGGGGTCGACCTTGATGTCACCGGCCGCCAGCGCCTCCAGGTAGCCCTGGTAACGCTCGTAGCCGGTGGTCCAGTCGGTCTCGTCGATGAACAGGGCGATCCGGCGGTGACCCAGACCGACGAGGTGTGCGGTGGCGGTGCGGGCGCCGACGCGGTTGCCGACCACGACGCCGTCGGTCGAGCCGGCCGCGAACTGGCGGTCCACCTCGACCACCGGGATGCCGTGGGAGGAGAGGTAGGTGGACACGGTCGAGGAGTTGGGCGTCACGATCACGCCGGCCACCCGGAGCGCGACCAGGGCCTCGGCGGCCTCGCTCTCCGCCTCGGCCGACAGGCTCGTGTCGGCCAGCACCATCGTGTAGCCGCGCTCGCGGGCCTCCCTGCTGGCCCCGGCGGCCAGCTCCGCGTAGAAGGGGTTGCGCAGGTCGCTCACCAGGACCCCCAGCGACCTGCTGACCTGCTGCTTGAGGGTGCGGGCCATGACGTCGGGCACGTAGCCCAGCTCGGCGGCGGCGCGCAGGACGCGCTCGCGCACGTCGCTGGCCGCGTATCCGCGCCCCGTCAGCGCCCGCGAGACCGTGGAGCGCGAGACGCCGGCGGCCTCCGCGACGTCCTTGATCGTGGGACGGCGGGAACGGCCGAGGGGGGTGCCGCGCCGTTCTATGGTCATGGATTCCCTTCCGCGACCACATCGACCAGCGCCTCGGCGTGCTGCCCGAGGCGTAGGTCGCCGATGGTCAGGTCGACTGCGAGGCGAACTCGGCGTCGCGGCACGACGTCGGCGCCGAGACGGAGATGCACCTGCTCCATACCCCCTCCGGGCAGCCTAAGCGTCAGGGATCCCTGTTCGCGCCGCCAGCCGGGCGGAACCACCGGCTCGATGGTCGCCACGGCCTTGTCCGGCCACGGGTTGCGCACGGTGGCCGTCAGCACGACCTCGCCGCCCGCGGGGACGCTCGTATAGTACGGGGTCAACCGGCACAGCACCCCGTCGGCACCGAGGTCGAGCCGGTCCAGCGGGAGCAGGTCGTGGTGCAGGGCCACCAGCTCCTCACCCCGCTCGGTCATCATGTGCAGGTAGTCGTCGTCCACCCAGCGGGGCCGCCAGTGGCCGCTGACCATGAGGTCGGGGCGCAGGCGGCGGTAGAGCGCGGCGCTCTTCCGGTAGTCCTCGATCTGGAACCTATTCTTGTACTGAAAATTCAGGATCTCCTGGCGCTCGTCGGGGATGCCCATCCCGTCCTGCTGGTCGCCGGTGACGAGCACCCGGTGCCCGTCCACCTCGAACTCGTACGCCGCCGCGAACAGCGTGTGCCCCGGCAGGTCGTGCACCGTGATGTCGTACTCGCGCCAGCGCACCGTCTCCCCCAGCCCGAGCACCCGGTCGGCGGGGATGGGGTCGAACCACTGGCACGGCAGGTCGTGGTGGAGCGGCGCGGCCAGGATGGGCGCGATGTGGGACGGGGCCCAGATCGCCGTGCCCTCGACGTCGCGCAGCAGCGGCATGCCCGCGACGTGGTCGTCGTGGTAGTGGGTGGGCATCGCGACCTCGACGCTCGTGACGCCGTAGTGCTCGCGCAGCGCGGGCATCGAGGCCAGCCAGGGACGGCGGGCCTCGCGGGCGGTGCTCTTCACCAGACCGGTGGACATGTCGTAGCCGAAGTCGAACACCATGGCCGCGCCCGACTCCGACAGCAGGACGTAGCTGTAGGACTGGCTGCTGCGGTTCATCAGCAGGTGGGGGGTCACCTGGACGAACGGGTTGGCCAGCAGGCCGCGCACGTCCCAGGCGTGGGGGCGGCGGAAGTCCACGTAGCGCTGCATGGCCGTGGACAGGCGGGCGAGCGCGTCCTTCGGGTCGGTCATCGGCTCGCCGTGGGAGGGCAGCAGCACGTCGAGCTCCTCCTTCTGGAGCAGCTCGGAGCTGATGACCACCATGGCGGGGCCCTCGTTCTCGGTGTAGGACCACTGGGTGGCGGCCAGGGACCACACCTTGCCGGGGGCGTAGATCAGGTCACCGGTGAACGCGGCCCGGCCCACCACGTACGTGACGGAGCCGGTGGTGTGCCCGGGGGTGGGCAGCACCCGGACATCGACCCCGCCATAACGGGCCGTCCGATATTCGGGGACCACATCGGTGACCGGAACGGGCTCCAGCAGCGAGAACCGGTCGTCGCGCAGGTCGTAGTCGTTGAGGATCTGGCGCCCCGACCACATCTCGCCGACCTTCTCGAACAGGTCGCGCTCGACCGGCGGCACGTGGATCGCGACCCCCGCAGCGGCCGCCCGGTGCAGCCCCTGCGCCTGGTCACGGTGGTGATGGGTCATCAGGACGTCGGTGAGGCGGTCGAGCCCGAGCTCCTCGAGGAGGTCGAGCACGCGTCCCGAACCGAAGTCCACGGCGATCCCGGTGCGCTCCTCGCCGGGGGCGACAGGAGCCTTGATGACGTACACGTTGCAGGTGTCCTCGATCCGGAGCACCCCGGGCAGAACTTCGGTCACATCGCTTCCCACGAGGCGCAATCCTATCCGGTATCGTTCCCACAATGGATGCCTTGGAGTGGATTGTTCCCTGTCCGAAAAAGGCCACTTTCGGTGTTTCGCATCTTGAGCTGAGCGGCTGCCGGATCCACGGCGACGCCGCCGCCGACCGCGCCGTCACCGCCCTGAGCGCCTCGTTCGCGGGGACGGACGACGCCCCGGTCCTCTCGGAGGTGCGCGTGGAGGTGCGCGTCGACGCCGGGGCGGAGCTGCCGGCCGAAGGGTACACGCTGACCGCCGGCGACGGCTCCGTGCTGATCGTGGGCGCGGATCCCGCCGGCGCCTTCTACGGCGCGCAGACCCTCCTCGCGCTGGCCGCGGCGCCGTGTCCCGAGCACCGGTCGTGCGTGCCGGAGGCCGAGGTGCGCGACTGGCCCGACCTGCCGCTCCGGGGCACCATCGAGGGCTTCTACGGCACCCCGTGGACCCACGCCGACCGTCTCGGTCACCTGCGCTTCTCCGGCAGGCACAAGCTCAACGCCTACGTCTACGCACCCAAGGACGACCCGTACCACCGGGAGCGGTGGCGGGAGCCGTACCCGGAGGAGGAGCTGGCGAGGCTGGCCGAGCTGGTCGCGGAGGCGGCGGCGCAGCACGTCAGGTTCGTGTTCGCGCTCAGCCCGGGGTTGTCCATGGTCTACAGCGACCCGGCCGAGCGCAAGGCGCTGCGGGCCAAGGCCGAGCAGGTGTGGGAGGTGGGCGTCAGGGAGTTCGCGCTGCTCTTCGACGACATCCCGCCCGAGCTGGGCCACGCGCCCGACCGGGAGGCGTACGGCACGGCGGAGGGCGCGAGCGCGAGTGCCCACGCGGCGGTCTGCCGCGACTTCGCCGCCGGGTTCCTCGTCCCCCGGGGCGCGGACCGGCCGCTGACCATGGTGCCCACGGACTACGCGGGGACCGGGCGCACGGCGTACCGCGACCGGCTGGCGGCGGAGCTGCCGGCGGACGTGCTGGTCTGGTGGACCGGGTCCGACGTGGTGGTGGGCGAGATCTCCGCCTACGACATGACGGCCGCCGCGGCCTCCTACGGGCACCGGGTGGCGCTGTGGGACAACTTCCCGGTCAACGACTTCGACTTCTCCCGGGTCTTCCTCGGGCCGCTGGTCGGGCGGGCCACGGAGCTGGGTGACGTGCCGCTGGAGGGCATCACGGCCAACCCGATGGTCGAGGCGGCGGCCTCGCGCATCGCGCTGACGACGGTGGCCGACTACGCCTGGCACCTGGCGGCCTACGACCCGGCCAGGTCCCACGCGCGGGCCGTCCGGCTGCTGCCGGGGGCTGCTGAGCTGCTGCCGCTGGTGGAGGCGTGCTCGGCCTGGCCGCCCGGGGCCGACCAGAGCCCGAGGGTCACTGCCCTGTGCGCCGCGGCCCTGGAGGGCCGGTCGCGTGCGGAGTTGCGGGCCGAGCTGACCCGGCTGGCCGGGCTGCCCGCCGACGTGGAGGGGCCGATCGCCAGGGAGCTGGACCGCTGGGTGTCGGCCGCCAAAGACATGGGGGCGGCGGGGCTGGCGGCCCTCGACCTGCTGTCGGGCTCGGGGACGCCCGCCGCGGCGGCGGAGGCGCTGGCCCGCGCCGAGGCGCACGAGGCGAACGTCCTGCGCAAGGTCGTCCCGCCGTTCGTCCGGCAGGTGCTCGACCAGGCGGGCGAGGCCGCCTGAGATTCCGAGGGCCCGTCCCGGCTCACCGGGGCGGGCCGTCCCGCGGGGCCGCCCTTCGAGGTCAGAGCGACAGGACCTGCCCGGCCGCGGCCAGCTCCTCCTGCAGCGCGGCCACGTCCACGTCCTGCACCGCCTTCCCGCTGCCGGCCGCCTGCGCGGCGGCGAGCCCGGCCGCGTGCCCGAGCATCTGGTACTGCACCTCCATCCGGATGGAGGAGAAGGCCACGTGCGAGGCCGACACGCACACCGGCACGACCAGGTTCGCGCACTCCTCCCGCCGGGGCACGATCGCGCCGTACGGGATCTGGTAGGGATCGACCCCCACCGACAGGTACCCCTCGGTCACCACCATGGGCACCGGGTCCGGGTGCTCGTACACCCACCGCCAGGTCCGCTGCACCTCCCGGACGTCGAGATGGTACGAGCCCATCGCGATCACGTCCTCCTGCGGCCGCCCCTGGACGAGGTCGTGCTCGGTCAGGTGCTTGCTCCCCAGCATCCGCCGCGCCTCCCGCACGTAGAGCTGGTGCGGCAGGTGGCCGGTGTCGGCGAACTCGTCGGCCGGCAGCCCCCACCGCCCCAGCTCGGCCCGCACGGCGGCGGGCACCTCGGGGTCGTGGGCGAGGAAGTACAGCAGGTCCTGGGCGTGGTGGAGGTGGTGCAGGCGGATCCGCTCGCGCTCGGCGGGGCCCGCGTCGGGATAGGCCCAGGCCGACCGGTCGAGCACGCTGAGGGAGAACGGCCCGAGCGAGTTGCCGTCGCACTTGCCGCCCGGCAGGTTCGGCTCCAGGCCCACCAGGCGCCCGGCCCGGGGCTCGATCCCCCGCTCGCGCCAGTGGCGGAACAGCCGCCGCCCGAGCTCCCAGTGCTCCTCGTCGTAGCCGGGCCGCCGCTCGAACGGGATCCGGTCGGCGGCGGTGCTCATGCAGACGCGGTAGCCGTACGACATGACGCCGCCGTCCCCCTCGCCCACCTCGGCCATCGGCCCGTCGGCGACCTGCGGCAGCAGCGTGCCGTCGGCCCGGAACGGGGAGATCCACGACGGGAAGTTGTGCATCCCGGGCACCACCTCGCGCCGCCCGGCGAACCTCTCCCCGTGCAGGGACCGGTCCTCCCTGCCGACGCGGTAGCCCACCCCGGCGGCGGCCAGCAGGTCGCCCTCGTAGCTCGCGTCCACGAAGGCCCCGGCCGCGAAGTCCCCCCGGTGCGTGACGGCGGAGAAGACGCGGTCGCCGGAGGTGACGACCGTGCGCAGCGGGGCGTCGAACACCACCTCCACGCCGGCGGCGTCCAGCCAGGACAGGAAGATGGCCTCGGCGACGTGCGGCTCGGGCCCGGCGTAGTGGCCGGGCGCGACCCCGTAGGCGTCGGCGACGGCCCGGCGGAACTCGGCGGCCATGCCGCCCAGCACGCGGGCGTCCCCGATGTCGGTGTAGCCGAGCCCGCCCGAGGTCATGCCGCCGACGTGCCGGCCGGGTTCGAGCAGCACGGTGTCCAGGCCGCGCCGGGCGGCGGCCACGGCGGCGCACACGCCCGCCGAGGTCGCGCCGTACACGACCACCTCCGCCTGCCTCACCGGCGCCACCATTCGGCCACCTGGCGCAGGTCGTCGCCGCTGATCGGCTCGCCGGAGTTGTCGATGGACTCCACGTAGTACAGGGCGGGGACGCCCAGGGAGGGCTGCTCCCGCGCGTACGCGAGCCAGTCGGCCCGGCTGGGCATGGGCCACTGGTCGGTGTCGATCAGGTGGCCCGGCATGGCGTGGGCGGCCACCGCGTGCCGGTAGCGGAGCTGGTCGACGGCGGGCACGGCGTCCCCGCGGGCGTCGAACTCCAGCACGTCGTTGAGCCTGATCATGTCGCTGACGTCGGCGAAGGCCGGGTGCGGCGTGTGGGTGACCATGAGGGCGTCGGGTTTGACGCGCTTGGCGGCCTCGTACATGGTGGCGAGCAGCTCGTGCAGGAGGGCGAGCCCCCAGGTGGAGCCGTACGCCTTCAGGTGCGACCCGCTGGGGAACCACTGCGTGAAGTCGATCTTGAAGCCGTCGGCCCCGAGCTCGCCCAGCAGCCGTTCCATGATGGCCCGGACCCGGAGCCGGTAGGCCGGGTTCGACGGGTCGGCGGCCACCGCGCGCCCGCCCGCGTCGGTCACGCACTCCTCCGCCGGCAGCCCGTCGGGCGACCACGCCCGCCACCACAGCAGCACGCGCTGGCCGCGCTCGTGCCGGGCGGCGATCCACTCGCGCAGCGCCGGCCACTTGGCCTCGTCGGTCTCCAGGTTCCCGTACGTGAGCTGCCACCGGTCGTCGATCACGACGGTGCCGGGCACGATGCCGTGCTCCTCCAGCCGGGCCAGCCACCCGTCGTACAGGTCCTGCCGGGACAGCTCCACCGGCGAGACGCCGTCGGCCCTGGCGCACTGAGCGCCCCAGCCGCAGAAGATCGGCTCGCTCCACCAGGCGTGCCGCTCGCCGGTCGGGCCCTCGGGGGCCAGGCCGTGCCCGACGAGGTCGGCGCGGTGGTGGGAGATCGCCTCCCAGGGCGATGACGCGGCGCGGAACACGACGGCCGGCGAGGTCCACGCGCCGCGTACCTCGGTGTGACCCTCGTAGTCGAGGCGCAGCAGCGCCCCGCCGTCCAGCGGCTCGTACGAGAGCTCGGTGAAGGTCAGGTCGGTGATCCCGGCGCGCACCGAGGCGCCCAGCCACTGCCCGTCCGGCACCGCGGTCGCGCCGGTCGGCTCGTCCTTGCAGAAGGCCAGCACCAGCGGCGGCGGGGAGAAGACGGCGTGCAGCCGGCCGGGCGAGGCGTCGCCGATGACGGTGAGCGCGACCGGCGCGGACACCGGCCGCACCACGCTCACGGGATGGGCGGGCGTGGGGCTGAAGACGCCGCGCGCGTGCACCCCCGACCGGAACGTGCCCGCCGCGCGGGTGTTGAGCACGGCCCGGCCGCCGAGCAGCGTCACGTCGCTCAGCACCCCGTCGCCCTCGACCCGCACCTCCAGCGCGATCGTCTCGGGGGTGCAGGTCAGCCGGACGGTCTTGGTCTCCCACTCGGTGGTGCGCTGGGGGAAGTCGAAGACGGCCACCCCCTCGCGCTCGGCGAGCACGGGCGGCAGGGTCTCGTACGTCTCGTCGCGCCCGCCCCGGGTGTTGACCGAGGCGAGCAGGCTGAGCGTCATCCAGCCCACGAGCTCGGCGCTGGGGTCGGTGCGCGAGACGGTCAGGTGGTAGTGACCGCTGTCCAGGTGGTAGGCCGTGTCAGTGGTGGTGATCCGCATGGGTTAGCCGAACGCCTCGATCCTCGGCAGGGCGGGGGCGGTGCCGCCCCCGGCGATGAGCCGGGCGTAGTAACGCCCGGAGTCCTTGACGGTCCGGGCGCCGCTGGCGTAGTCGACGTGGACGAGCCCGAATCTGGGCCGATAGCCCAGTGCCCACTCGAAGTTGTCCATGAGCGACCAGTGCAGGTATCCGCGCACGTCGGCCCCGGCGTCGATGGCCGCGCCGACGGCTTCGACGTGGTCGCGCAGGTACGCGATGCGCCGGTTGTCGTGGATCTGGCCGTCGTGGGTGGGGCCGTCGCCGAAGACGCCGCCGTTCTCGGTGATCATCAGCGGCGTGCCGGGGAAGCGGCGGCTCAGCCCGATCAGCAGGTCGCGCAGCGCGCCCGGGTTGATCTCCCAGCCCTCGTCGGTCCTGGCCACGTCGCCGCTGGGCCCGACCACCTTCCAGGGGAACGGGGCCGGCGGCGCGGCGGCCATGACCCGGCGGGTGTAGTAGTTGATGCCCAGGAAGTCGCTGCGACCCCCGATGGCGGCCTCGTCGCCGTCGTGGACGAAGTCGAGGCCGTGGCCGAGTGCCCGCTCCCAGTGCTCGCGCATGTCCGCAGGGTAGCCACTGCCGCCCAGGAGCGGGTCGAGATACCACCGGTTGACGTAGCCGTCGGAGCCGATCGCCGCCGCCCGGTCCTCCTCGCTGTCGGTGGCCGGGTCGCAGGGGAAGAGGCTGAGCGCCGCTCCCGCCTTCGTGCCCGGGTGGGCGTGCAGCACGTCGGCCGCCGCGCCGTGACCGAGCAGCACGTGGTGGCCGGCCTTCACCGCCGTGCCGAGGTCGGCCACACCGGGGGCGTGCAGGCCGAGCTGGTAGCCGAGCAGCGCGATGATCCACGGCTCGTTCTGGGTGATCCACCAGGTCACGCGGTCGGCCAGCCGACCCGCGACCGCCTCCGCATACGTACGGAAAGCGTTTACGGAAGACCGCTCGGCCCAGGTCAGGCCCGCGGGCATGTCCCAGTGGTTGAGCGTGAGCACCGGCTCCACGCCGGCCTCCAGGAGCGCGTCCACGAAACGCTCGTAGTGGTCGAGCGCCTTCGGGTCGGGGCGGTCGCCGCCGGGCATGACCCGGGACCAGCCGGTCGAGAAGCGGTAGGCCCGCAGGCCCAGCTCCTTGATCAGCTCGATGTCCTCGCGCCAGCGCAGGTAGGAGTCGCAGGCCCGGGAGCCGTCGCCACCGCCCTCGATCGCGCCCGGCCGGCGGCAGAACTCGTCCCACACCGACTCGCCCCTGCCGTGGTGGCCCTCGATCTGGTACGCGGACGTGCCCGCGCCCCACAGGAACCCGTCGGGAAAGCTCATCCCTTGCTCCCCGTGGTGGCGATGCCCTTGACGAAGTGCTTCTGGCCGAGGAAGAACAGGATGATCATCGGGATCGTGGTGATCACGCTGGCCGTCATGACGATCTCCCAGTGCCAGTCGCCGCCGAACCCGAACTGGTCGAGCAGCGCCTTCAGCCCGCGCGGCACGGTGAAGTCGGTGGAGTCGCGCAGGTAGATCAGCGGCCGCATGAGGTCGGTCCAGGCCGCCTGGAACTCGAACAGCAGCGTCACCACGACCGCCGGCTTGCACAGCGGCAGGGCGATCCGGGTGAAGATCTTCCAGTTGTTCGCCCCGTCGATCTTCGCCGCCTCGAACGGCTCGCGCGGCAGGCCGAGGAAGAACTGCCGCAGCAGGAAGATGTAGAACGCGCTGCCGAACAGGTTCTGCGCCCACAGCGGCGTCAGGGTGCCGACCATGCCGAGGGAGTTCCAGATGAGGAACACCGGGATCATGGTGACCGCGCCCGGCAGCATCATGGTGGCCAGCAGCAGGCCGAACAACGGCCCCCGGCCGGGGAAGCGGAAGTAGGCGAAGCCCCACGCGACCATCGCGCTGGTGATCGTCACGGCCACCGCGGCCAGCACCGTCACCAGCAGCGTGTTGGCCATCCACAGCGCCAGCGGCGCTTCCTGCCACACCCTGATGTAGTTGTCGAGGGTGAAGGTCTCGGGGATGATCCGGTGGTCGAACACCTCGCTGCGCGGCTTGAAGGAGGCGCTGAGCAGCCAGACGAACGGATAGATGAACGCGACGGCGAACGCGGTCAGCGCGGTCCACGTCAGGATCCTCCTGGCGCGCCTCACGGGTTCCCCCCTTCGTAGTGGACGAACCGCCTGGTCACCAGGATCTGCACGGCGGTGATCGCCATGATCACGATGAACAGCAACCAGGCCAGCGCCGAGGCGTAGCCCATGTGCAGGAACTCGAAGGCCTGCTGGAACAGGTAGATCGCGTAGAACAGCGCGGCGTCGTTGCTGTAGGTGGTGTTGCCCGAGCCGAAGAAGGCGGTGTACGCCTCGGTGAACGACTGCAGGGCGTTGATGCTGTCCACGATGAACAGGAAGAACAGCGTGGGGCTGATCATCGGCACGGTGATCCGCAGGGTGCGCTTCCACCAGCCGGCGCCGTCCACGAGGGCGGAGTCGTACAGCTCCTGGGGGACGCCGCGCAGGGCGGCCAGGATGATGACCACCGAGGCCCCGACGGTCCACAGGCTCATCAGCACCAGGCCCGGCTTGACCCAGTCGGGGTCGGTGGTCCAGGCCGGGCCGTCGATGCCGAACACGCCGAGGAAGGCGTTGATCAGCCCGTTCTGTCCGTTGAACAGCATCAGCAGCAGGATGCCGACCGCGACCGGCGGCGTCATCTTGGGCAGGAAGAAGGCCGTGCGGAAGAAGCCGGTGGCCTTGGTGGCGCTGTTGAGCAGCAGCGCCAGCCCGAGGGAGACGACGAGCTGGGTCGGCACCGACATCACGGTGTACAGGAACGTGTTGCGCAGCGCCAGCCCGACCTTCGGGTCCTCGAAGAGGGTCACGTAGTTGTCGAAGCCGACGAACGACGGGTCGTTGATGACGTCGTAGTCGGTCAGCGACAGGTAGGCGCTGTTGACGACGGGCCACGCGGTGAAGATCAGGAAGCCGAGGATCCAGGGGCTGATGAACAGCAGGGCCGCCCGGGTCTCGATCCACCGCATGGACCGCCTGCGTGGTGCTCTGGTGCGGGAGGGGGACATCTCAGTTCGTACGCTTCGTCCAGCCGGCCCATGCCTCGTCCAGCGCCTTCTGGGCGTCCTGCTGGGCCTTGTCGAGCGCGGCCTGCGGCTCCTCCTGGCCGTTGAGCACCCGGTTCACCGCGTCCTGCCAGGCGGTCTTGAACTCCGAGTCGGCCGGGTTGGCCGGGAGGCTGAAGGTGTTCTTGTTGGCCTCGTAGAACGCCTTGACGCCGGAGTCCCAGGGCTCGCCGCCCGAGGTCAGCATCTTCTCGATCTCCGCGTCGGCCTGGACGTTGCCGGTGAGGATGCCGGTGAACGGCTTGCCCTCGGCCTTGCGCTTGTCCAGCCGGGCCTGGGCGGCGGCCTTCCAGGTGTCGACCAGGGTCATGGTCTTGGCGAAGCGGCAGGCGGCCCCGGCGTTCTTGGAGCCCTTGGGGATGGCCCACGACGAGCCGGAGGAGTAGGCCAGCGGCTGCCCCTGCGGCGTGCGGAAGGTGTCGAAGGCCAGGGGCGCCTTGGGCGAGACGTCGTTGAGCACGTTGACGTACCACTGCTCCATCGGCATCGCGCCGAGCTCGCCCTTGGCGAACTGGTTGCCCTTGCCGAAGAAGTCGGCCGAGTCGCGCGCGGCCTTGACCTTCGCGAAGCCGCCCTGGGCGTTGTAGATGCCGACCGCGAACTCCAGCGCCTTGACCACCTCGGGGGTGTTGAGCTGGGCGGTCTTGCCGTCGGCGGACAGCAGGTCGACGCCGTTGGCCTTGGCCCACAGCGGCAGGAACTCCGGCAGCTTGCTGTCGAAGCCGATCACCTTGAGCTTGCCGCCCGGCGTCTTGACCAGCTTCTTGGCGGCGGCGGTGGCCTTGTCCCAGTTGGAGCCGTTGACGTCCGCGATCGTCAGCCCGGCCTCCTTGAGCAGGTCGGCGTTGGCCATCGTGATCTGGACCTGGTTGAACTCGGGGACGGCCCAGACCTCGCCGCCGAACGTCACCTGGCCGAGGGCGTTCTTGTTGTACATCGAGGTGTCGATCTGCTCACCCTGGACGCACGCCGTCAGCGGCATGATCGCGCCGCGCGAGGCGAAGGTGCCGATCTGGTCACGGTTGGCGTAGATGATGTCCGGCGGGTCGCCGGCCGCCACCGATGACAGGAACTGCTGGATGTCGAGGTCGCCCTCGATCAGTTTCACGTCCGCGCCGCCGAGCGACTTCTTGGCCAGGTCGACGCGGGTCGTCCCGATCTCGTCGGTCGCACCGAAGCCCATGACCGAAATGGTGCCCGAGTACGAGGCACCGGGGTTGAACTGGCCGGCCGACGGGGAAGGCGCCGACGCGCCACCACCGGTGCCCTTGGCACACGAGGTGAGCGCCAGTGCCAGGGACACCGACAGGACGGACCAACGGACGAGCGGGGTTCTCATTGGGGGTTTCGCCTCCACACTGATCAAGCGGGGCATCAGGCATGCTGATGACGGCCACGTGGCGCCAAGCCAGTGTGGCAACGTTCACACATCTGAGAACGTACCCATACCGCTGAAATCCCGTCAACCACTCATTTCACTGCGTTTCTATCCCGTTAAGGACGACAGCGGTGTGGGATGCCCCACCGGACGCCCACAACCCCTTCCCAGACGGGGATCCCGCACACGCGAAGGGCCCGGCCGGTTGATCCGGCCGGGCCCTCCGATCGGCAGGCGCCCGTGGGGGCAGGGGAACGGGGCGCCTGCCCTGGGGAGCGGGCGTCAGTGCCCCGTGGCCTTCTCCGCGCCGACACCGGTGAGCGAGCGGACCTCGATCTCGGCGTACTTGGCGGAGTTGTACTCCTTGCTGAGGATCGTGCCGAGCCAGCCGCAGATGAAGCCCAGCGGGATCGAGATGATGCCGGGGTTGCTCAGCGGGAACCAGGCGAAGTCGGCCGTCTTGAACAGGGCCGTCGCCGAGCCGGACACCACCGGCGAGAAGACCACCAGCACCAGGGCGGACACCAGGCCGCCGTAGATGGCGGCGACCGCGCCGGCGGTGTTGAACCGCTTCCAGAACAGGCTGTAGAGGATCGCGGGCAGGTTGCCCGAGGCCGCCACCGCGAACGCCAGCGCCACCAGGAACGCCACGTTCTGCCCCTGCGCCAGGATGCCCAGGCCGATCGCCACCGCGCCGATGACCAGCGCCGAGACGCGGGCCACCACGACCTCCTGGCGCTCGCTGGCCGTCCCGCGCTTGAAGACGTGCGCGTACAGGTCGTGCGCGAAGCTGGAGGAGGAGGCCAGCGTGAGCCCGGCGACCACGGCCAGGATCGTCGCGAAGGCCACGGCGCCGATGAGGGCCAGCAGGATCGTGCCGCCGAACGAGCCGAAGATCTCCTCACCGATCCGCTGTGCCAGCATGGGTGCCGCGGTGTTGCCCGCCGGATCGCCCGCGGCGATCGCCGTCTTGCCGACCACTGCCGCCGCGCCGAAGCCGAGGACCAGGGTCAGGAGGTAGAAGATGCCGATGATGCCGATGCCCCACAGGACCGACTTGCGGGCGTCCTTGGCGGTGGGGACGGTGTAGAAGCGGATGAGGATGTGCGGGAGACCGGCCGTGCCCAGCACGAGGGCCAGGCCCAGGCTGATGAGGTCGATCTTGCCCGCCAGGCCCTGCGCCTCGGTGCCGTACTTCAGGCCGGGGATGAGGAAGCTCCCGGGGTCCGCCTTCGGGCCGCTGACCGTGGCCGCCTGGCCGAGCAGCGCCGACAGGTTGAAGCCGAACTTGCCCAGCACCAGCAGCGTCACCAGCGCGGCACCACTCATCAGCAGCACGGCCTTGACGATCTGCACCCAGGTGGTGCCCTTCATGCCGCCGAACACCACGTACACGATCATCAGCGCGCCCACGCCGACGATCGTCCACGCCTTGCCCGCCGAGCCGGTGATGCCGAGCAGCAGGCCGACCAGCGCGCCCGCGCCCACCATCTGCGCCAGCAGGTAGAAGATGCTCACCACGATCGTGGACACGCCCGCCGCCGTGCGGACCGGGCGGGGGCTCATCCGGAACGCCAGCACGTCGGCCATGGTGAACTTGCCGGAGTTCCGCATCAGCTCGGCCACCAGCAGCAGCGCCACCAGCCAGGCGACCAGGAACCCGATGGAGTAGAGGAACCCGTCGTAGCCGGACAGGGCGATGATGCCCGCGATGCCGAGGAACGACGCGGCCGACATGTAGTCGCCGCCGATCGCCAGGCCGTTCTGCACGCCGCTGAACGACCGGCCGCCGGCGTAGTAGTCGGCGGCCGTCTTGGTCTGCCGGCTCGCCCAGAAGGTGATTCCCAGGGTGGCGGCCACGAAGGTGAGGAAGAGGATCATCCCCAGGGTCGTCGAGCTCACTGAGTCTTCTCCTCCACCTGGTGGCGCAGCTTGTCAGCGATCGGGTCGAGCTTCTTCTCCGCGTGCCTGGCGTACGCCCACGCGATGAGGAAGGTGGAGACGAACTGCAACAACCCGAAGACGAGGCCGACGTTGATGTCGCCGAGCAACTTGATCCCCATGAACCCGCGCGCCCATCCGGACAGCACCACGTAGAGCAGGTACCACACGAGGAACGCCACGGTCATGGGGAAGGTCCAGCGGCGGAAGCGCCGCTTCAGTTCCTGGAACTCACTGCTCTCCTGCATTTGTTCATAGACCGATGCGTCATGTTCTTGTGTCGTCACGAGACCTCCACTGTGATGCGGATCACGCCCAACGTAAGAGCGCAACCTACCCGGCGTGGAGATCCATAGGAGGGTCGTTCGGTGAGCCGCTGCGGTCCGGCGATTAGTTGGTGATGGCCTGCGGCGAAAGGTCTGTATAGCGCGACGAGCGGTCGGCTATCCCTTTCACCCCTTTACGGCCCCCGCCGTGAGGCCCTCGACGATGTAGCGGCGGATGGCGGCGAAGAGGACGAGCGTGGGGAGCACGGAGACGACCGTGGCGGCGGCCATCGAGCCCCAGTCGATGTCGTACTGGGTGATGAAGGAGTTCATGGCCACCGGGATCGTCTTGGCGTCCTCGCTGTCGATGAACGTGATGGCCAGGAACAGCTCGTTCCAGCACTGCACGAACGCGAAGATGAACGTCGCCGCGATCCCGGGCAGCATGACCGGGATGACCACCCGGACCATCGCCACCAGCCGCGAGGCCCCGTCCACCTGGGCGGCCTCCTCCAGGGCCACCGGCACCCGCTCGTAGAAGCCGCGCATGATGATCGTGGAGAACGGCACCAGCATCGCCACGTACACCAGCATCAGCCCCGCCAGCCGGTTGAGCAGGTCGAGGTCGGACATCAGCAGGTAGAGCGGCCCGAGCGCGATGAACAGCGGGATCATCTGGGTGACCAGGAACGCCAGCATCAGCGCCCCGCGGCCCGGGAAGGCGAAGCGGGCCAGCGTGTAGCCGCCCAGCACCCCGATCGCCGTCACGGCCGCGGCCGCGACGAGGGAGACGACGAGCGAGTTCAGCAGGTACGCCCCGAAGTCGGCGAAGGAGAACAGCTCGGCGTAGTGCTCGAACGTCACGTTCCCCGGCCAGTACCGCAGCGGCACCGAGAAGATCTCGGGCTTGGGCTTCAGGGAGGTGATGACGATCCAGTAGAGGGGGAACAGGGTGATCAGCAGCCAGGCGCCCAGCACGACGACCTTGGCCGCGACCGCGACGCGCCTCATCGGGACCTCTCGAATCTCGTGGCGTTCAGGTAGAAGACGCTGAAGGACAGCAGCAGGCCGAGGATGAGCAGGCCGACCGCGCCCGCCCGGCCGTAGTCGCCGCCGATGACCTGCTGGATGAGGAAGGTCGTGATGATGTCGGTGCTGCCCGCCGGGCCGCCGCCGGTCATGGAGTAGATCAGGTCGGGGAAGTTCAGGATCCAGATGATCCGCAGCAGCACGATCAGGGCCAGGGTGGGCCGGATGTGCGGCAGCGTGACGTGCCAGAACTGGCGCAGCCGGGAGGCCCCGTCCACCGAGGCCGCCTCGTACAGCTCGCGGGGCACCGACTGCAGCGCGGCCATGATCATGATGGCGAAGAACGTGACGCCGTACCAGATGTTCGCCACGATCACCGAGGTCATCGCCCAGCCCGGCGTGGCCAGGAAGCCGATGCGCTGGTCGATGATCCCCGTCTTGAGCAGCAGGTCGTTGATCACCCCGAACTGCCCGTTGAACATCCACCGCCACAGCAGCCCGATCAGGAACCCCGACATGGCCCAGGGGAAGAACACCCACGCCTGGTAGAGGCCCCGGCCGCGGAAGTGGCGGCGCAGCAGCAGCGCCAGCCCGAAGCCGAGGAAGAACTGGAAGAACAGCGACACGGCCACCCACGTGCCGGTGTTCCGCAGCGCCGTCCAGAAGCGGTCCTCGGCCAGCACCGCCCGGAAGTTCTCCAGGGCCACGAACGGCGTGGCGGTCAGGTCGAACAGGTTGTAGCGCTGGAACGCGATCACCGCGCCCCGGATCATCGGGTAGTAGGTGAACAGCGCCACGAACACCACGCCGGGCAGCAGGCACAGCGCGATGAACCGGGCCCGGCGCAGGGTGAACGTACGCTTCACGACACCTTCTTGGCCTGGTCCACCCAGAAGGCGTCCCAGGACTTGAGCACCTCGGCGGTCGTCTTCTTGCCGGTGATCAGGGCCTGGACGTCACGGTCGGAGTCCACCAGGAACTGGCTCCAGCCCGGATAGTCCACCGGCCTGATCGTGATCACCTGCTTCGGGTCCTGCTGGGCCTGCAGGTACGCCTTCCACGCGCCCTGCGAGAACTGCGGGTCGCTCTGGGCCTGCTTGGAGATCGGGATGAGCGAGTTGCCCTTGGCGAAGGCGATGCTCTGCTGGGCCTCCGACAGGAACTGCACGAGCTTGACCGCCTCCTTCGGGTGCTTGGTGAAGGAGGTCGCGCCCCAGCCGGCGTAGCCGACGGGCTGGAAGGCGTACCCGGTGGGGCCCTTCGGGATGGGGGCGGTGGACCAGGCCGTGACGCCGCTCTCCTCGACCGTCTTGATCACCTCGGGGTCCTGGATGAGCATGCCGGTGACGCCCGAGGTGAAGCCCTGGACCATCTCGGGGAATCCCCAGGACACGGAGTCGGGGGGCGACGCCTCCTTGTAGATCTTGACGAAGAGGTCGAGGGCCGTGGCGGCCTCCGGGGTCGAGAAGATCGTCCGCTTGTCCTTCAGATAGAAGGATTTTTCGGGATTCAGGGCTTCGCCGTTGTACGCGCTGATCATCATGACCGCGTAGTCGGCGCCGCCCTTGCCGCCCCGGAACGAGTAGCCGAACCGGTCGCCCGAGGTCATCCTCTTCCCGGCCTCGTACAGCTCCTCCCAGGTCGTGGGCGGCTGGGTCATGCCGAAGTCCGTACGGTAGAACAGGGTCCGCTGGTAGAACCCGTACGGGATCAGATAGGCCTTCCCCCCGACCTCGACCGCCTTCTTCTGGGCCAGCTCGGTCAGGTCGGACCAGCCGGCCCAGGCCGTGGTGGGCAGCTCGGCCAGCCAGCCGTTGTTGGAGAAGGACTTGGCCGTGTGGTCGCGTACTTCCAGCACGTCCAGGTCCTTCTTCGTCTGCAGGATCTGGGTGATCTTCTGGTCGGCGCTGTCGAGGGGCGGGGAGATCAGCTCGACGGTGACGCCCGGGTTGGCCTGCTCGAAGTCGGCGACGAGGGATTTGATGAGCTTCGTACGCTCTGGACTGGTCAGACTTTCGATCATTCGCAGCCGTACCTCTCCCGAGGACGACGAGCCGGAGCCGCATGCCGCGGACACCAGCGTGACGGCGACCGCGGCCGCCAGGAGGAGGGGCTTTCTCATGACGAGCCTCCCGCGAGGGTCAGACAGCGCTGTCAATCACGCTAGGCGGTCAGCCCCTCCAGCGCCAGACCGAGATCCTTGATCAGGGTGTCCGCGGGCTCTAGTCCGACGGAGAGGCGGACGAGGCCGACCGGGATGCCCATGGTGGCCCGCACGCTCTCCTCGGTGGACAGCGCGGGCGCGTTCACCAGGCTCTCGAACCCACCCCAGGACACCCCAATCCTGAAATGTCGCAACTTGTCGAGGAAGGCCGCCACCTCCTCCCGCGACTCCGTGTCGAGCACGAGGCTGAACAGGCTGGAGAACCCGGACATCTGCCGCACCGCGATCGCGTGCCCCGGATGCGACGGCAACCCCGGATGGTTCACCTCCCGCACGGCCGGGTGATCCTCCAGGAAGGCCGCCACCGCCAGCCCCCGCTCCTGGTGCGCCGCCATCCGCACGGGCAGCGTGCGCAGCCCCTTGATCACCTTGGCCGCGTCGTGCGGCGACATGGCGGCCCCGTAGAGCTGGTACTCCTTCAGCGCCAGCGGCCGGACCAGCCGCGCCGGGCCCACGACCACCCCGCCCACCAGGTCGCTGTGCCCGCCGATGTACTTCGACAACGAGTGCACGACGAGGTCCACCCCCATCGTCAGCGGCTTCTGGAACAGCGGCGTGGACCACGTGTTGTCCATCACCGTCACCAGTCCCCGCTCCCGCGCCCACCCGGTCACCTCGGTGATGTCGACCACGCGGTAGGCCATGTAGGACGGGGACTCGAAGTAGAGTAGGCGGGTGCTCGCCCTGATAGCGCTGTCACATCCCGCGAGGTCGTCGACATGCGTATGCGTGACCCCGAACTTCTCCAGATAGCGCAGGAACTGGGTGGTCGGCCCGTAGACCGCGCCCAGCACCAGCACGTGGTCGCCGGCCGACACCAGCGACGAGATGGTCGCCGAGATCGCGCCCATCCCCGAGCCGAAACACTTGGCTCGCTCCCCCCGCTCAAGGGCGGCCAGCTTACGCTGGGCGAGATCGACCGTCGGGTTGGTCCCCCGCCAGTAGACGTACCGCTCGTCCTCGTTCCTGATGGCCTCGCCCAGCTCCTCCGCCGTCGCGAACGTGAACAGCGAGTTCTCGAACACCGGCGGGTTGACCGCGCCCAGGGCCCAAGGCTCGTCCTCACCCAACCGGCCACAGATCCAATCGTCATCCATGGGGGCACAATATGACACCTCGCAGGCCGACCATGGCGGACGTGGCCCGGCAGGCGGGCGTGAGCCTCAAGACGGTCTCCCGGGTCGTCAACCAGGAGCCGCACGTCAGGGCGTCGCTGCAGCAGCGGGTGCAGGCGGCGATCAGCGCGCTCGGCTACCGCCGCAACGAGGCTGCCGCCCGGCTGGCCCGGGGCGCCACCATGCTGACGCTCGGGCTCGTGATGGAGAACATCTCCAACGAGTTCTACTCGCGCCTGGCCGCCGCCGTGGAGGCCGCCGCGGCGCACCACGAGGCGCTGGTGGTGTTCGGCTCGTACGAGGAGAGCGCCGCGAAGGAGCGCATGCTCATCGAGTCCATGTACGCGCGCGGCGTCGACTCGCTGATCGTCGTCCCGTCGGCGGCCGACCACTCCTGGCTGGCCGAGCACCCCGGCCTCACCACGGTGTTCGTGGACCGCGTGCCCCTCGGCCTGGAGGCGGCCGACGTCGTCCTGCTCGACGACGTGTGGGGCGCCAGGACCGCGACCGAGCACCTGCTCGCCCGCGGCCACCGCCGGATCGCGCTGATCTCCGACGACGACGGGCTGAGCTCGGTGCACGACCGGGCCACCGGCTACCGTACGGCGCTGGCCGCGGCCGGGGTGCCGGCCGACGAGGCGCTGGTGGTGCGGGGGGTGTTCGACCCGGGACAGGTCTCGTACGAGGTCACCCGGCTGCTGGACCTGCCGGCGCCGCCCACGGCGTTCTTCGCCACCAACAACCGCGCCGCCATCGGCATCCTTCAGGCGCTCCGGGAGCGGCCGGAGCGGCCCGCGTACGTGAGCTTCGACGACTTCGCCCTGGCCGACGTGTTCAACCCGGGGGTGACGGTGGTCCGCTACGACACCTCCCGCCTGGCGCGCAGCGCGGTGGACCTGCTGCTGAACCCGTCGCCGGCGGCGCGGCGGGTGAAGGTGCCGGTGGAGCTGGTGCCGAGGGGATCCGGCGAGCTCCCGCCCCGCTGACTTCAGGACCCTGCCAAGAGGGGGTCACGTCTCCGCATGGCGCGGGCTGAGCCCGGTACGCGGTGGGTAGCCACCCGGCTGTACGACTCGAGGCGGCTCAAGGAGAAGACCATGTCCGGGAGCGGCGACGGCGATGCCTCGAGGGAGGCCACCGATCCGGACGTCTACCTGGACGTTCCCGTGGTCAGGGTCGAGGAGATCGACCTGACCGTGCGCGACCTGCGGGCGAAGGTGTCGCTGCAGGCCGAGGTGCTCGATCTGCTCAGGCTGAACGTGGGTGCCGACGTGCTGCTGGGGAGCGTCGAGCTCGGGATCAAGGGCGTGGAGGCGCAGGCGCTGCTGAAGGTGCGGCTGGACAACGTGGCGCGCATCATCGACCGGGTGCTGAAGACGATCGACGACAACCCGCAGATCCTGGAGCACATCACGCGGGGCCTCGGGACGGCCGTCCAGGACCTCGGGACCGGCGCGGGATACGCGGTCCGGGACGTGGGCGCGGGAGCCGGGCACGCGGTCCGGGACGTCGGCACGGGGGCCGCGTACGCGGTCCGCGACGTCGGCGCCGGCGCCGCGAACGCCGTACGGGACGTCGGCGCGGGAGCCGGGGGCGCGGTCCGGGACGTGGGCGCCGGTGCCGGTGACGTCGTGCGCGATGTCGGCCCGGCGGTCGGAGGCGCCGTCCAGGACGCCACGGGCGCCGTCCAAGACGTGGCCACGGGTGCCGTGCAGGGCGTCGGGTCGGCGACCGGGCCGTTCGTGCAGCGGGCCGGGGCCGATGCCTACGGCGTGCCCGCCGCCGCCAACGGCGCCCCGCCACGCCCCGCGCCCCAGCACGTCGGCGAACCCCACAACGTCGAACCCCAGGAGGGCGAACCTGAAGACGGCGAGCCGGACGAACATGCGGACCACCTGAGCACGTCCGAGCTGGCCACCGCCCTGGCCCGCAAGTCCCTCCGCGCGGGCCGCGACCTGCTCGGCCACGTCACCGACACCGCCGGGCACATCATCCGCCACAAGGACGAGTGAGGAGCACCATGGCCAGACCGGAGCACCCGCGCGACCCGGACGTCGAGATCAGCGCCTCCGCCACGGCCAGGGAGCTGCGGTTCCGCACGCCCCCGGAGGTGACCGTGCGGGCGGAGGCGGAGCCCGCCGGCGAGTGCGCCTGGGGCGGCGACCGTACGAACCTGCCCGAGCGGGTGGAGGCAGGCGTCACCTACCGCGACATCCGCATCGACTTCCGGGTGGCCGCGAGACTCACGGGTCACGAGGAGCCGTCCTAGGCACGTCCGGCCTGGTAGGCGACGTGGAGGACCGCGGCCAGCTCGTCCGCCAAGTCCGGCGTGGCCGCCACGACGCCGCTCCAGCGCCTGGTCAGGTCGGTGTCCAGGCCGATCGGCCGCCCGAACACGTCCCTGACCGCCCCGCCGGCCGCCTCCGCCAGCACGACCGAGGCCGCGATGTCCACCAGCCGGTGCGTGTCGGTGGCGGCGTCGGCGAAGGCGTCCGTCGCGCCCTGGGCCACGAGGGCGCCCTCCAGGCAGCTCGTGGACAGGATCCGGACGCGGGCCGCCCGCCGGGCCACCTCCCACCACGCCGCCGCGGCCCCCGGGTTGGCCGGGTGGGGCCGGAGGAGGGAGACGGCGGCGCCGGCCAGCTCCGTACGGCCGGTCGTGCGCAGCGGCGACGGCACGCCGGCCTTCGCCCACCAGCTGCGCCCGGTGTCCAGCCAGACGGTCAGCGCCTCGGTGAAGACGCCGTCCTCGGCCACCGCCGCCGAGAACGCGGCCAGGGGCACGCCGGCGGCGGCGTTCGCGGAGCCGTCCACCGGGTCCATGACCAGGGTCAGCGCCGAGCCGTGGTCCACCCAGCCGGTCTCCTCGGTCAGGACGTTGACCGGGTGCCGGGCCAGGGCGGCCAGGATGGCGTTCTCGACGAGCACGTCGATGCGCATGGTGGGGGTGCCGTCGGCGCCGTCCGCCACGACGGCGGCCAGGGTGGCGCGGTCGTGCTCGGCGGTGGCGGCGGTGTACGCCTCCAGCGCGGCGGACGCGGCGGCGGCGAGCGCCGGATGCGCCTCCCCCGGCACCCCGGCACTCCAGCCCCGCCCCGAAGGCACCGAACCCGCCCCTCCGGCGTCGTCAGCGACCGGCATCGCCGTCCCCTCTCCCAGAGGTGTCCCCGTCACCGTCCTACCCCCGCCGGCAGCACACGATCACTCGCTGTGACGGTCATCCGCACGGTCGGCCACCCCCGGTCCACGGTCACCACGGCCAGGTCGCCGCGCTGCCCCTCGACCAGCCCGCCCCGGTCCGCCAGCCCGGCGACGGAGGCGGGGCCGGAGGTGACCAGCGCCACGGCCGCGGGCAGTGACGCGACGCCCTGGGAGGCCAGCAGCAGGGAGGCGGCCAGCGGGGCGGAGGGCAGGTAGTCGCTGGACAGGCCGTCCACCAGCCCGGCCGCCACGAGTTCGGCCGCCGCCACGTTCCCGGAATGGGAGCCGCCGCGCAGCACGTTCGGCGCCCCGGCCACCACGCGCAGGCCGCGCTCGCGGGCCGCCCTGGCGGCCGCCAGGGTGGTCGGGAACTCCGCGACCGCGACCCCGTTGGCCACCGCCACGTCGATCTCCTCGGGCGTCACCGGGTCGTGCGCGAGCAGCCGCGCCCGCCCCAGCGCCGCGTGCTCCGCCAGCCGCCCGAGCGCGATCTGCCGGTGCCCGATCCGCGAGTCGCGCTCGGCGACCAGCGTCTCCACCCGCCGCTGGGCCTCCTCGGACGAGATGCCCTCGGTGCCCTCCAGCCAGCGCCGGTACACCGCCGAGTCCCGGTACTGGCCCTGCCCCGGCGTGTGGTCCTCGAAGGAGACCAGCGGCGGAGCGGGCGTACCGGACAGGGCGGGCGTACCGGACAGGCAGGTTTCGAGGGCCGCCAGGCCCTCGGGGTCGCGGGCGTCGAGCCGGTAGAGGATGTGGTGGTCGACCAGCGCGTGCCCGGAGGCGGCGCGCTCGCGGATGGCGGCGTCGAGCCGGCGCGCCCGGTCGACGGTCCGCCCCTTGCGGTTGTGCGACTCGAACGCGACCCCGTGGAACACCGTGGTCACCCCGGCGGCGCGCACCCGCCCCTCGAAGCTGGACACCCCGAACCCGACCTCGAACTCCGCCCCCGGCCTGGGCCGCAGCTCGGTCTCCAGCCCGTCGGAGTGGGTGTCCACGATGCCGGGCAGCAGCAGCGCGCCCCGCAGGTCCACGGCCTCGGCGGGCACCGCGCCCGGCCGGGCGGGGCCGACGTGGGTGATCAGTCCGTGCTCGACGACGACGAGCGCGTCGTCGATGACGCGGTCGGGCAGCACGGCCTTCGCATGGGCCAGCACTCTCATCGGGCCACCTCCAGGTTCGGTTCGGAATCACGCAGTACGGCGGCGGGCGGCCCCTCGGCGGCCACGCGGCCGTCCGCGAGCACCACGACCCGGGTGGCCAGCCGCTCGATGGCGTCGAGGTCGTGGAAGACCGACAGCACGGCCACGCCCGCGCCGGTCAGGTCGGCGATCATGGACAGCACCGCCTCCCGGTTGACCGGGTCGAGCGCGGAGACCGGCTCGTCGAGCAGCAGCAGCCTGGGGGGCGAGATGGTGCCGGCGGCCAGGTTCACGCGCTGCTTCTGGCCGCCGGACAGGACGGTGGTGTGCATGGCCCAGAGCCGCTCGTCGATGCCCAGCCGGCGCAGGGCGGCCGCGGCGGCGTCCCGGGAGGCGTCCGCGTCGAGGCCGCGGGCGGCCCCGGCGCGTGCCACCACGTCGAGCACGGCCCGGCGCGGCTCGGCGCGCAGGAACTGGGAGACGTACCCCAGCTCCCGGCCCCGAAGTTCGGCGACCTGGGCGTCGGGCAGGGCGGCGAGGTCCACCGTGGCGCCGGCGGAGGTGCGCAGCAGGATGTGCCCGGCCGTCGGCACGTACGTGCGGTAGACGCAGCGCAGCAGCGACGACTTGCCGGCACCGGACGAGCCGGCCAGCGCGACGTGCTCGCCGCGGGCCACGTCCAGGTCCACGCCGCGCAGCGCGCCCACCGTGCGGCCGTCGATCGTGTGCAGGGTGAACGACTTGACCAGTCCCCTGATCCGCAGGACGTTCATCCGCGCGCCGCCGCCACCAGCCGCTGGCTGTACGGGTGCTGCGGATCCTCCAGCAGCTGGTCGGTCAGGCCCGTCTCCACCACGCGGCCGTGTTGCATCACCATCACCCTCCTGGTCAGCATCTCGATGACGCCGAAATCGTGGGAGACGACCACGGCGGCGACGCCGAGCCGTTCGAGCAGGTTCCTCAGCAGGTCGAGCACGCCGGCCGCGACCGAGGCGTCCAGGCCCGTGGTCGGCTCGTCGAGCAGCAGCACGGGCGGGCGGTTGGCCAGCGCCTTGGCGATCTGCACGCGCTGGCGCATGCCGCCGGAGAACGTGCGTACGGGGTCGTCCATGCGGGACAGCGGCACCTCGGTCAGCTCCAGCAGCTCGGCGGCCCGCTCCCGGATGCGGCCGAAGTGCCGGCCGCCGGCGGCGGTGAGCCGCTCGGCGATGTTGCCGCCCGCGCTCGTGTCCAGGTCGAGCCCGTAGGCCGGGTCCTGGTAGACGACGGCGACGCGGTCGATGCGCAGCCGCCGCCGGGCGCTGTCGTCGAGCGCCAGCACGTCGGTCGCCCCGTCGTCGTAGCCGCGCAGGTACGCGCTGCCCCGGCTGGGCCGCTCGTCGCCGGCCACGCAGCGCATGACCGTCGACTTGCCCGAGCCCGACTCGCCGACGATGCCCAGCGCCTCCCCCGGCTCCACCTCGAAGCCGACGTCCCAGGCGGCCACCACGGCGCCGGTCGCGGGCGAGACCGAGGTGCCGTGCTCGGGCCCGGTGCCGGGCAGGGACCGCGGCCCCTGCTCGCCGTACACCCTGCCGAGCCCCTCCACCTTCAACGCCCAGCTCATCGCTCCATCTCCCTGTTCCGCGCGCAGAAGTCCGTGTCGCTGCACACCCAGGCCACGGAGCCGTCCACGGACGGCACCTCCACCAGGTACGACCCCTCGGAGCCGCAGTGCCGGCAGCCGGCGCCCGGCGTGTGCTCGACCTCGAACGGGATGTCGTCGAACACCAGCGGCTCCACCCGCGTGTGCGGCGGCACCGCGTAGATCCGCTTCTCCCGCCCGGCCCCGAACAGCGTCAGGTGCTCGGCCCGGTCCAGCTTCGGCACGTCGAACCTGGGGATCGGCGTGGGCGAGATCAGGTACCGGCCGTTGACCGTGCAGGGGTAGCCGGCCGTCTTGGTGACGACGCCGTTGCGCACGATGTCCTCGTACAGGCCGACCCACATGCGCGAGTAGTCGGCCTCGGCGTGCATCCTGCGCTGCTCGCGCACGTCGTGCTCGACCGCGCGCAGCGGCTCGGGCACCGGCACCTGCAGCACGAGCACCTGGTCGGCGCGGAGCGGCGTCTCGGGGATGCGGTGCCTGGACTGGATCAGGCTGGCCTTCCGGGTGTCGGTCTCCTCCTCGCAGCCGACGTGGCCGACGACCAGGCGGCGCAGGTTGGAGGCGTTCACGCCGCCGTCCTCGCCCTGGTCGATGACCTTGAGCCGGTCGTCCTGGCCGACGAGGGCCAGCGTGACCTGCAACCCGCCGGAGCCCCAGCCCCGGGCGACCGGCATCTCGCGCGAGCCGAACGGCACCTGGTAGCCCGGCACGGCCACGGCGGTGAGCGCGGCCCTGCGCACCTCGCGCTTGGACAGCTCGTCGAAGATGCCTCGGGGGCCGCCGTCCCCGGCCAGGTCGGTGATCGTCCTCATCGGGCCTCCTCCATGGCCGCGCGCACCGCGCGCTTGCGGTCGAGCACCGAGCGGAAGTCCACGTAGTGGGGCAGCTTGAGGTGCTCCAGGAAGCCGGACGCCTCGATGCCGTCGAGGGTCAGCAGCACCTCCTGCTCCAGGCTCGTCCGGCCGCCGTCGCGGTGGACCAGCAGGTCGAGCCCGGCCATGGCGATGGCCTTGCGCTCGTTGTGGCCGAAGCACATGCCGTAGCCCATGTCCAGGCGGCTGCGGTCCTCCTCGGCGCGGTCCAGGTCGTCGATCGTCTCGACCTCGGTGACCCGTACCTCGGCCACCGTGACCGGGTCGCCGGTGAGCGGGTGGCGGACCCTGACGGGCAGGGTGCCGTGGCGTACCTCGCCGGGGAACTCGTGGTTGTGCCGGCCGGGCTGGAAGGTGCTGGAGTACCAGAGGTGGACCAGCGCGCCGGTCTCGGCCCTGGCCATCGCGGTCAGGCGGGCCGAGCGCGGGATTCCGGGGCGTACGGGGGAGCGGGTGATGTCGTACGGCTCGGGGTCACCCTCGGTGCTCCTGTCGACCAGCAGGCCCATCGAGCGGAGCAGGCCGAGCAGGCGCGGCGGGCGCCGGGGGTCCGTACCGTCGTGGCCGTGCTCGTGGGCGTGCTCGTGGCCGTGCTCATGGCCGTCGGGGGCGGCGGGCTCCTGGAGCTCCTCGACGCGGGCCCTGGCCTGCTCCTCCGGCATGAGGTCGAGCAGCCGGCCCACGTAGTCGAGCGTGCGGCCGAGGAGCTGGCTGCCGGGCGGGTTGCGGAAGGCGGGCGAGATGCGGCGGGAGACCCGCAGCTCGTCGGCGTGCACCGGCTCCGAGTAGGCCACCCGGGGCAGCGTCGAGCGGTGTGCCCGGATCAGCTGCGCCGCCTCCTGCACGTCGCCCTCGGACTGGCGCAGCGCCCTGGCCGCCAGCTCCGGCGCCCACAGGCCGCCCTCCCCCATGATGCGGTCCACGGCCGGCCGCAGCCGGCCGGTGATCTGGTCGATGCCGAGCCAGGCGCTGGGCCCGCCGTACCTGTGGCGTTCGACGAGCTTCTCGGCCGCCAGGATGGCCTCGTGGCCGCCGCTGGCACCTGAGTACCCCATTCAGTGCTCTCCGTTCTCGATCTCGATGCGGGTGCTGCGCGGCAGCCCGGCGACGGTCCCGTCGGCGGCGACGAGGAACGTGTCGACGCCCGCGGGGAAGCCGGCGTTGGCCGCGGCCAGGGCGGCGAAGACCTCCCGGGCGAGCCCCGTGACCCGCAGCCGCCGCGTCCCCGGCACCCCGGGCCCGCTGAGTACCAGCACGACCCCGGGCCCCTCCGCGCCCGGGACCTGCGGGCCGGGGACCTGCGGGCCGGGGACCTGCGGGCCGGGGACCTGCGGGCCGGGGACCTGCGGGCCGGGAACGTTCCGTTCCCCGGCCTCCTGCGACGACAGGCCGGTGACCGCGACGATCAGGCGGGTGCCGCGCTCGGGGTGCAGGGCGTCGCCCCGGGGCAGGGCCGCGATCTCTTCGGCCGTCGGCGGGCGCAGCGCGACCACCATGCGGGCCTCCGCCGGCGCGGCGGGCGGCGCCGAGGTGGCCAGGTGCAGGACCCTCGCCCAGTGCTCCGCGCCCGGAGCGGCCAGTACGGCCGTGGGCACCTCGACGTCGGCCAGCCCGGCGGCCACGGCCAGCGCCGCGGGCCCGTCCGTACGTCCGACGACGTCCAGGACGCCCGGCCGGGACAGCACGTTCAGCAGCGCGCGGAAGTCGGCCTGCGCCCGCGCCGCCGTCGGCGTCACCGCCCGGACGTGGACGCCGATCCCCTGTACGGCGGTGCTGGTCATGTCAGCTCCTCGAAGGCCACGCGGGTCATGGACACCTCGGCCCACTCGGCCGCGTCCTCCCTGGCCCGGCGATCGGCGACGGCCGCGCACAGCGCGTGCACGTCCCCGGCCGCGGGCAGCCCGGCCGCCGCGGCGGCGTCCAGGAGGGCGGCGGCCAGGGCGGCCACGCGGTCGTCACCGCCGCGCATGCACCAGCCCGCCGCCCCCGCCACCTCGACGGTGCACGAGGTGACCAGCACCTCCCCCAGGTGGAAGCGCTCCTCGGCCACCGGCTCGCGCACGGTCAGCATCACCATGCCGACCTCGGGCGGGTGCAGCACGGTCGGCTCGCCCAGGTCGCCGTTCTGGAGCAGGCGCTCGGCGAGGGGCAGCAGTTCGCCGGGAGTCGCGGCGGCGAGCAGCCCGGCGCGTTCCTCCCTGCTCATCGGGTCGGTCATCACGTCGGTCAATGCGTTTCCTCTTCGATCTCGAAGGTGACGTCGAGGACGTCGGGCCGCAGGTAGGTGCGGGCGTACTCGACGTACGGGCCGCCGACGGCGCGGTTCACGCTCTCGGCCAGCCAGACGGGCCCCCGGCTGCCCCCGGTCAGGTGCTCGGCGATGCTCTGCGGGGGCACGTCGAGGCTGATGCGGTAGCGGGCGCGGACGACGGTGAGCCCGTAGCGGCGGCGCAGGACCTTGTGCAGGGAGACCTCGTCGCCGAGCTCCCTGTCCAGGTTCAGCAGGGGGCGCCGGGGCAGGACGCTGGTGGCGTACGCGGCGACCTCGCCGTTCACGCTGAACACCCGCTCGACCGTCCACACGGCCGCCCCGCCGGCCAGGCCGAGCCTGGAGCGTTCCTGCTCGACCGCGCGCCGGACCCCGCAGCTCACCAGCCGGGACCCCGGCTCGGCGCCCGCCATCCGCACGGTCTCGCTGAACGAGGGCGGGAAGTGCGCGGAGATCACGTACTCCACCCGCCCGCGCCTGAAGGTGCCGACCCCCTGGACGCGCCGCACCAGCAGCCGCCGCTCCAGCTCCTGCAGGGCCGCGCGGGCGGCGGGCCTGCTGACGTGGAAGCGGTCGGCCAGCACGTGCTCGCTCGGCACCTGCGCGCCCACGGGTACGTGGGCCAGCTCCGCCTCCAGGATGTCGGCCATCTCCAGGTAGCGCTGCGTGCTTGTCATGACAAGCAGCCTCAGCGCCGCCCCTGACCGGGAGGTGAACGGCGGACGACGCCGCAGGAGCGGGCAGGTCATCAACGCAGGACGGATCTGAGCCGGGCCGAGACCGCCTCCACGGCCAGGACCAGCACGAACACCGGCAGCACGATCGCGGTGACGACATCGTGATCGAGCGCCCTGATGTGCTGGCTCAGCGCGTAGCCGAGCTCACCCGCGCCCACGATGCCGAGGATGAAGAAGGCCCGCAGGTTGACGTCGAGCGCGTAGAGAGTGGTGGCGGCCAGGCGGGGCGTGAGCTGGCCGAGCACAGCCACGGTGAGCTCCTGCACGGGGCCGGCCCCGGCGGACAGCACGGCCTCGCGCGGCCCCCGGCGCAGCTCCTCGGCGTCGTCGGCGACGAGCTTGGCGACCAGGGCGGCGGTGAAGACGGCCAGCGCCAGGGTCCCGGCGACCGGCCCGTCCATGAGCCCGAACGCCGCCACGAACACCAGCACCAGCAGCAGGTCCGGGATGGAGCGCAGACCGACGAGGAGGACGCGGGCGGTCAGGCGTACCCCGTCGTTGGGGGCGACGGCGCGCGCGGCTGCCAGGCCGAGCGGGACGCCGGCGAGCGTGCCGAGGAAGGTGGCGCCGAGCGCGATGGCGGCCGTCTCCAGCAGCCCCTCGCCGAGCAGCCCGGAGACGGGCGCGAAGTCGGGCGGGAAGAACTCGCCGAGCGCCCGCACGGAGCCGCCGGCCGCGTCGGCCAGCGCCGCCGGACCCGCCCCGACCTGCCAGAACGCCACCGCCGCGAGCACCAGCCCGCCCCATCCGGCCAGGTGCGCGGCCAGCCGGCCGCGCGTCCACGGCACCCGGGTCCCGCGTACGGGGGGAATCGCCCCGGTACGCCCCGCGCCCAGCAGCTGCCCGCGCAGCGCCACCGACACCGCCTCGACCAGCAGCACCACGGCCACGGTCACCAGCGCGATCCCGGTGGCCTCGCGGTAGTCGGTGAACCCGAACGCGGTCTTCAGGTCCAGCCCGACGCCGCCCGCGCCGACGGCGCCCAGCAGCACGGAGCCGCGGAAGTTGATGTCCAGCCGGTACAGGATGGCCGCCACCCAGGAGGGCGCCACCTGCGGCAGCACGCCCGTCATGAGCCGCTGCACACGACCGGCGCCGGTGCCGGCCACGGCCTCGCGCACGCCCGCGTCCGCCTGCTCGACCGCCTCGGCGAACAGCTTGCCCAGCATGCCCACGGAGTGCAGGCCGAGCGCCAGCACGCCGGGCAGCGGGCCGATGCCGACCGCGGCCACGAAGAAGACCGCGAACACCACGTCGGGGATGGCCCGGCAGGCGACGATCACGGCGAGCGCGACCGGCCGGACGGCCTTCGCGAAGGCGGACGATCCCCCGGCACCGCCCCGGGCGGCGGCCAGCACGCCGAGCACGGCGGCCAGCACCGTGGCCAGCGCGGTGCCGGCGACGGCCATCCAGAGCGTGTCGAGCACGTGCGCGAACGTCGTGGCGGGATCGGCGAGCGTCGGCGGCCAGGCCCGGGCCAGCAGCGCGGCCACCTCGCCGAACCCGCCGACCAGGCCGGCGACACCGACGCCGAGGTGGTCGAGCGCGACGACGCCCAGCACCACGGACACGATCGGGAACGCCCACGCCGCCACGCGCCGCGCGCTACGCGGCGGCCGAGCCGCCCGGGCCCCGCTCGCCGCTCCCCCGCCACCGTGCCCAGGGCGCCGCGAGCCGCCCCCGAGACCGCCCCCGGAGCCACCACCGTGGCCGCCGCTGGGGCCAGCACCGTGGCCGCCACCGGAGCCGCCACCGGAGCCACCCTCGGGGCCGCTCGAGTTCGCGGACCCGCCTACGCCGCGAGCCCCGGCCGGGGCCGGGGCCGGGCGGTCGGGAGCCGTGCGGGCGGTCATGGCACGGTCACG
The DNA here is from genome assembly GCF_052246675.1 of Nonomuraea sp. KM90. Classification (NCBI taxonomy): domain Bacteria; kingdom Bacillati; phylum Actinomycetota; class Actinomycetes; order Streptosporangiales; family Streptosporangiaceae; genus Nonomuraea; species Nonomuraea sp. KM90. Next base: position 70,300 of record NZ_JBQQCB010000022.1, read on the forward strand.
GGGTCGGACACGTACAGGCCGCGCAGGCGGACCGCGTCCAGCAGGTCGGTGGGCTCGTCCAGCCGGACCTCCCCCAGCCGCAGCCCCACCACCCGCCGCGTCCACTGCAGCGCCAGCTCGATCTGGTGCAGCGTGCACACCATGGTGAGCCCGTCCTCGCGGCACACGCGTACCAGCAGGTCCATGACGGACGCGGCCGTCTCCGGGTCCAGCGAGGCCACGGGCTCGTCGGCGAGCATCAGCTCGGGCCGCTGCAGCAGCGCCCGCGCGATGGCCACGCGCTGCTGCTGCCCGCCCGACAGGCTTCCGGCCCGCTGGTAGGCCCGGTCCGCCAGGCCCACCCGGTCCAGGTGCTCCAGCGCCTCCGCGCGTACGGACCTGGGCCAGGTGACGACGCCGTACCGGGGCCCGCGGACGCGGCCGAGGGCGCCGTTGAGCACGTTCTCCATGACGGTGAGCCGCCCGACCAGGTTGAACTGCTGGAAGACCACGCCCACCCGGCGCCGCAGGGCCCGCAGCGCGGCCCCCTTGGCGGTGACCACGTCGACCCCCAGCACCTCGACCTGCCCCGAATCCGGCCTGGTCAGCCCGTTGAGGTGGCGCAGCAGCGTGGACTTGCCCGACCCCGAGGGGCCCAGCAGGGCGACGATCTCGCCCCGGTCCACGGTCAGGTCGATCCCCGCGCACGCGGTCACCTCGCCGAACGCCTTGACCAGCCCGTCGGTCCGTACGACCGCCGTCATGCCGTGGAGCACTTCTCGTTGTGGGTGGCGGCGCACACCTCGCGTACCGGGTCGAAGGTCGCGTCCGTGACCGCCTGGAAGCCCCACACGGACGAGTCGGCCGTCACCCGGCAGGAGGCTTCGTCCTTGCAGATGCCGAGCTGCACGAGCCTGTCCTTGTTGGCGTCCTTGGTAAAGGTCTGGGTGAGCTTGTCCTTCACGTCGGCGGGCAGCCCGTCGCGCATGGCCACCGGCGACATCGGGATCGGCTCGGACTTCCACACCACCTTCACCTGACCGGCCTTCAGCTTGCCCTTCTCGATGAGGATGTGGTCGACCATGGCGTTCTCGGCGAAGCCGGCCTCGCACTTGCCGTCGGCGACCGAGAGCACGGAGTTGTCGTGCCCGCCCGCCATGACGGGCCGCACGCCCGTCTTGGGGTCGATGCCCGCGCCCAGCAGCCCCTGGCTCGGGAAGAGATATCCGGAGGTGGAGCCCGGGTCGACGAAGCACACCTTGGCGCCCTTGAACCCGTTGATGTCGGCGATCCGGCTGTTCGCGGGCACGATGCCGTAGCTCTGGTAGGTGGGCTTGCCGCCCTTCTCGACCATGGACGCGATCGGGGTGATCTTGGCGCCGTTGCTCCTGGCCAGCACGTACGACAGCGGCCCGAACTCGGCCAGGTCCAGCTTGCCGGACACCATGCCCTCGATGACCGCGTTGTAGTCGGTCGAGCGGACGAACTCCACCTTCTTACCGGTGTTCTTCTCGACGAGCGCGATGATGTCCTTGTACTCGGCCGTGGGGTCGATGTTCTGCTCGACCGGCACGACGGCGAAGCGGAGCACCTCGCCGTCACCGGTGCTGCCGCTGGCGGAGGAGCAGCCCGCCGCCGCGAGCGCGCCGATCATGGCCAGGGCGGTCAGGATACGTTTCACAGTCAGGTCTCCGAGCTTGTCGCAGGTGGCAGATCTGGCTGGCCACGGTCGTCGCCGACAGTGATGAGCAGGTCAGACGCGCCTGACGGTGCACGAACCGGGGGGTTAACACCGGCTGAACCCACTCGCCCGTCACCCGGCGTCCCGTGCGGGTCCACCCTCCGGCCACCTCCCGGCCCCGGACAGCGCCTCATGATGCGTACCCCTAAGAGAGGACAAATCATGCTTTCCAGGGATGAACTTCACGACCTCTTCGAGGGCCTCGCCGGCCTCCCGTACGGTGGCGAGGCCGTCGACCAGCGCACCCACGCCCTCCAGGCGGCCGCCCACGCGATGGCCGCCGGCGCCGACGACGAGCTGGTCCTCGCCGCCGCCTTCCACGACGTCGGCCGCGCCCGCCAGGTGGCCGCGCGGCACCGGGGCCTGCCGCACGAGCAGGCCGGCGCCGCCTTCGCCCGCGACCACCTCACGGAACGCTCGGCCTGGGCGATCGAGCAGCACGTGGCCGCCAAGCGCTACCTGGTGGCCGTGGACCCGGCCTACCACGACACGCTGAGCCCGGTCTCGGTGCGCTCGCTGCGCGTCCAGGGCGGGCCGATGTCACCGGAGGAGGCCGCCGCCTTCGAGGCCCACGAGTGGTCGGCCGACGCGGTCGCCCTCCGGCGGTGGGACGACGCCGCCAAGGATCCGGAGGGGGCGGTGCTGGCGATGGCGGAGCTGGTGGCGGCGTACGAGCGGGTGATGGCCTAGGACGACGCGCACGCATCGGCACCAAGGCGTCACGCTCCGGTAAGAGCCTTCCGTACCCGGAAGTGGCGGACATCGCACTAAAGTCGATCCGTGCCTCTTCCCGCCGCCGACCTCACCCATCTCCTTCGCAACAGGCCCGAGCTGGCCGGAGCGCCCTCACTCGACATGCTCGAACGCCTGCTGGCCCGTCCCGAGCTGGCGATCCCCGTCCTGCTCGACCTCGACTCCGACTGCCACACCGTCAGCCAGGCCATCCAGGCGGCCGGCGGCGAGGTCACCCGCGACGGGCTGGCCGGCATGGTGCGCGACCCCCGTGGCCGGCTCGGTGAGGTGCTGGACCTGCTGGCCGGGCACGGCCTGGTCGAGCTCGACGGCGCGACCGTGCGCTCCCGGCACCGCCCCGGCCTGTGGGCGCATCCGTTCGGGCTGGGCAGGCCGTTGCGGGCGTTCGAGAAGAAGGTCACCGCCGAGACGCTGAAGACGATGGTCAAGGCGTTCGGCGGGCAGCCCGCGGGCCGCAAGGCCGATCTGGTCACGCAGGCCGAGGAGCTGCTGCGGGACAGCGCCGCCGTGCGGGCCCGGGCGGCCCGGCTGCCGCGCCAGGCCGCCACGCTGCTGGAGTCCATGGCGTCCGGGGCGCCGGTGCTGGAGGCCGAGCAGATCTACTACGGCTCCATATCCCGCGCGCATCCCGTGCAACGCCTGGTCGACGCCGGGTTCGTGATCCGCGACGGCTGGCAGTACGAGCTGCCCAGCGAGATCGCGCTCGCCCTGCGCGGCGACGGCTGGAAGCCGGAGCTGACCGGGCAGCCCGACGTCCCGGGCGAGCGGCGCGCCGAGGCCGACGGCGTGAGCGCCGCGCTGGTCGCGGTGGACCGCGTCGAGGCCCTGGCGGAGCTGGCGGGGACGGAGCCGATCGCCGAGCTGAAGGCGGGCGGCGTGGGCGTCCGCGAGGTCAGACGGCTGGCCAAGGCGCTCGGCCTGCCGGAGCAGCAGGCCGTGCTGTTCCTGGACGTCGCCTTCGGCGCCGACCTGGTCGCCTCGGAGCTGGGCGAGCGGCTGGTCAGCACCACGCTCGTGGACGACTGGACGGCGCGCTCCACCGGTGACAGGTGGCGGGTGCTGGCGAGGGCCTGGCTGGAGCTGCCGCAGGCGGCCACGCACCGGGTCGTGGGGTGCTGCGAGGAGCATCTTGATCCGTTGCCGCCGCCGTACGAGTTCCAGTGCGAGGCGGGGCGGATCCGGCGGGCGGTCCTGGAGACGCTGCGCACCCTGCCCCCGGGCGCGGGCACGGACGCCGCCGGGCTGAAGGCGGCGGTGGCCTGGCGCACGCGGGCGGTCGCGGAGGCCGCCCGCGCGGCCGACGAGTTCGTCGCGGCAGCCCTGCGCGAGGGCGAGTGGCTCGGGATCCTCGCCGATGGGGCGCTCACGGCACTCGGCCGGGCCGTCCTTGACTCCGGCGACGTGACCGAGCGCTTCCCCGCGCCCGCCACGACCGTGACCCTCCAGAACGACCTGACCGCCATCGTGCCCGGCCTCCCGTCCCCCGACCTGGCGGCGTTCCTGAACTCCTGCGCCGACCTGGAGTCGCGCGACCGGGCGAGCGTGTGGCGCTTCTCCGAGCAGACCGTGCGCAGGGCGCTGGACGCGGGCACGAGCGCCGACACGCTGCTCGACGGCCTGACCCGCTTCTCCGCCAAGAAGCTCCCCCAGCCGCTGCGCTACCTCGTCACCGACACGGCCCGCAAGCACGGCGCCATCCAGGTCAGCTCCGCCCCCTCCGTCGTGATCGCCACGGACCCCGCGGTCATCACCGAGCTGTGCGGCGCGAAGGCGCTGCGCAAGGCGGGCTTACGCCAGATCGCGCCGACGGTCGCGCTCGGCACGCTGCCTCCCGACGAGACGCTGCGCCTGCTGCGCCAGGCGGGCCACGCCCCCGTCGGCCTGGCGGCGGACGGGACGATCAAGGCGGAACGCAAGCAGCGGCGGCGCCTGCCGGTGGAGGGCCACGACGATCCGGAGTTCGACGCCGAGGCCGCGGCCAGAGCGCTGCTCAGCGGCGCCGCGGCGGGCCGGCCCGCACCCGGCTCGGCCGAGGAGACCCTGCTGGAGGCCACCGTTACCGGCGAGCCGATCGTGGTGGTGTGGCAGCGGCGCGAGCACTACATGGACGGCCTGGAGATCGGCCCCGGCACGGTCACCGGCTACTGCCACGACTGCGACGACGTCCACACCCTGGAGCGGGCCAAGGTCAGAAAGGCCTATCTGCCCTAGGACGTTCCGGCCCCGCCGCCCTCCCCCTCAGCCCAGCAGGCCGAGGTATTGGGCGAGACGCCCCTGCACCTGGGTGAGGAGGTCCTCGTCGAGAGTGCCCGTCCGGTCCTCCAGCGCCGTCTTCAGGAGTGGTTGAACCGCAGGGACCCGGATCCAGCACTTCTTCACGACGCCACCTTGCCCTCTGGCCAAGTGAACGTCGAATCGGGTGCGTCGCGACGTGGACCCGGAGATCGGGCAGGCGAGGACGAAGGGCCAACTGGTATCGCTGTTGGTGCCCCCGCCCGTGACCACGACCACCGGACGGCGCTCGTCGTGGACCACGCGCTCTTCTTCCGGAATGAGGCGCCCTTCCTTGTCACCGACGAGATAGACGCCGCCGGACACATAAGGACCCGGCATCTATTCCCCCAATAGCTGCCGGGTCGCGTCGGCCCGGTGCTCGGCGAGTTGCCGGCTCTCCTCGACCAGATCATCGACTCCGCCGGGCTCGTCATCGGGCAAGGGATTGCGTGCGGCCCAGGCACGCAAGCGCGCCAGGCCGGAACCGAGATCGGGCAGCGGGGGCCCGCCGGCCAGATCGAGCCGTGCCTCATGCCGGTCCTGCTTCATCGCCTCTTGCATGGGAGGCGTCTGGTAGGTGAACTCGCGTAGCTGGCCCGCTGACCATCGGCCGTATTCGGCCAGAACGCCGTCGATGATCTCGGCGAACTCCGGGTCGATGACCACCTGCGGCGCGTCGATCAAGTGGACTGCGCATTCGCGATGTCCGGCGAAGGGATCGGCGCTCTCCTCGACCTGGACGACGCCGGCCTCCGACAGGTCCCTTTCGACCTCCGCCAGACGAAGACTGTGCGGGCCGTCGTGACGCCATCGCCATTCGACGCCGGAGCCGGGAGGAAGCCCGTTCGCAACGGCACCCAGATCGGCGAGATAGAGGAGGTTGGCAAGCTTGGTGCGGTTGATGCGCATGCCGCTGGCTCGAGCGGTCGCCAGCAGATAGGCGACGGCGGCCGCAGGGCCGCGAAGAGACGCAGAGACCGGCACGATGTCCAGTGTAGGGACCGCATGCGCCACGACCAGCACCTCCGTCGTTCGATTTATCGAATGCGCGTTCTATGATAACCCCACGGTTGCCATAACGGTACCCTCCGTGACGCTCGACGTCAGCGCGACCGCCGGATCTCCGGGGTCAGGACGAGCGGGGGCGCCAGTCGCCGCGGTCGAGGTCGAGGTCCTCCGGGGTGTGCAGCCGGACCATGGTCCTGGCCGTCCCCGGGGGCACCCGGTGCGGGGTCAGGAACGACACGGCCACCATCACCACGAACGCGATCGGCACCGTCCACGCCGCCGGCTGCGCGAGCAGGGCTCCGGTCAGGCCCGCCTGCGGGCCCCCGACGATCGTCGCCAGGACGGCGGCGCAGGCCAGGCCGCCCCCGACGAACAGCCCCGCCAGCGCCCCCGTCGTCGACAGGCGCCGCCACCAGATGCCCAGGACGAGCAGCGGGCAGAACGACGAGGCCGCCACCGCGAAGGCCAGCCCCACCACGTCCGCCACCGGCAGCGCCCGCGCCCACAGCGCCAGGGCCAGCGGCACCGCCACCGCCATCAGCGTGGCGATCCTGAACGAGCTCACCCCGCCCTTGAGCAGGTCCTGCGCGATCACCCCGGCCACGGACACGGTCAGCCCGGAGGAGGTGGACAGGAACGCCGCGAACGCGCCCGCGGTGACCAGCGCGGTCAGCACGTCGCCCAGCGTGCCGCCGATCATGCGGGAGGGCAGCGTCAGCACGACCGTGTCCGTGCGTACGAGGTCGAGGGCGTACATGCGGCCGAGCCAGCCGTACACGGCGGGCAGCAGGTAGAACGCCCCGAGCAGCGACAGCACCACCAGCGTCGTACGGCGCGCGGCCCGCCCGTCCGGGTTGGTGTAGAACCGCACCAGGACGTGCGGCAGCCCCATGGTGCCCAGGAACGTGGCCAGGATCAGCGAGTACGTCGAGTACAGCCCGTACTCCTTGGCCCCGGCCAGCGGCACCTGCCAGACGGCCGCGTCCGCCGCGCTCACGCCGGGCGCGCCGTCGGCCTTCCAGGCCATCAGCAGGAACACCAGCGGCACCGCCAGCGCGGTCAGCTTGAGCCAGTACTGGAACGCCTGCACGAACGTGATCGACCGCATGCCGCCCGACAGCACGTTCACCGCCACGACGACCGCGACCAGCAGCCCGCCCACCCACACGGGCGCGCCGGTGATCGTGCGCAGCACCAGCCCCGCGCTCTGGAACTGCGGCATGAGGTAGAGCCAGCCGATCAGCACGACGAGCACGCTCGCGGTGCGGCGCACGGTCATCGACTCGAGCCTGGCCTCGGCGAAGTCGGGCAGCGTGTACGCCCCCGACCGCCGCAGCGGCGCCGACACCAGCACGAGCAGCACCAGGTATCCCCCGGTCCAGCCGACCGGCAGCCAGAGCATGTCCACGCCGAAGGACAGGATGAGCCCGGCGATCCCGAGGAACGAGGCCGCCGACAGGTACTCGCCGCCGATCGCCGAGGCGTTCCACAGCGGGCTGACCGTGCGGGAGGCGACGTAGAAGTCGGAGGTGGTCCGCGAGACCCTGATCCCGAACGCCCCGATGAGCACGGCCGCCACCACGACGACCAGCACGGCGGCCAGGCTCATCGGCGCTCGACCAGCTCGGCGAAGTGGCGCTCGTTGCGCTCGGCCTGCCGGACGTAGAGCCAGGCGCCGATGACGAAGGCCGGGTAGATGAGCCCGGCCAGCACCGCCCACGGGAGCGGCACGCCCAGCAGGTGCACCTCGCGCAGCTCCGGGATGAGCAGGAACAGCAGCGGCAGCCCGCAGACCACGCAGGCCAGCACCGTGCAGACGAACAGTGCCAGCCGGAACTGGGTGCGCAGCAGCGAGTGCATGTAGACCTCGCCGAGCCGGGTCTGCTCGTCGATCTCGCGGGTGGCGGGGTAGCGGGGGCGCCGGGCGGCGGCCGTGCGCGGGCTGGTGACGGCGACGCGGCGGGGCCCGTCGGAGGACCGGCGGGCCGGGGGCGGCGGCGTCCGGCGGGGCGGATCGGTGCGCGGCGGGGGCGTCCGGCGCGGCGGGCGCGGCTCGGAGCTCATTCGGGCCTGCCCTTCCTGGCCCGCCGCACCAGCAGGTCGCGCAGCTCGCGGGTGTGCCGGCGGCTGACCGGGAGCTCGGTGGCGCCGACGCGTACGGTGCACTTGCCGGAGTCGATGTGCAGTTCCTCGATGTGCTTGACGGCCACCAGGTGGCTGCGGTGCACGCGGAGGAACCCGGCCGAGGCCCACCGCTCCTCCAGGGTGGCCAGCGGGATCCGGACGAGGTGGCTGCCCGCGGCCGTGTGCAGCCGCGCGTAGTCGCCGTGCGCCTCCACGTAGATGACGTCGGCGCTGGACACGAACCGGGTCACGCCGCCCAGCTCGACCGGGATCGTGTCGCTCTCCCCGCCCTCCACGGGCACGTCGGCCGAGACCGCCACCCGCCTGATCGCCTCCGCCAGCCGCTCGGGCCGGACGGGTTTGAGCAGGTAGTCCTCGGCCTTGATCTCGAACGCGTCCACCGCGTGCTCCTCGTACGCGGTCACGAACACCACCCTGGGCGGGTTCGCGAACTGCGACAGGAGGCGTCCGAGCACCACGCCGTCGAGCCCGCGCATCCTGATGTCCAGGAACACGGCGTCGATCGGCCGGCCGTCGGCGATGGCCCGGTCGAGCAGGCGCAGCGCCGCGGCGCCGTCCCTGGCGGTGGCCACCTCGCCGATGCGGGGGTCGGCGCGCAGCAGGTACGACAGGTCTTCGAGGGCGGGTAGCTCGTCGTCGACCGCGAGGACCCGGAGTTGTGCCATAGACAGTGATAAAACCGACAACAAAGATCGAGGTCAACGGGCGGAGACGCCTGGGTGATATTTCGGCAATCTGACGTTGACCTTGGTGCCCGCTCCGCTGGCCGTCTCGACCACGAGACCGTACTCGTCGCCGTACACCTGGCGCAGCCGCTCGTCCACGTTCGCCAGCCCGACGCCGCCCGCAGGAGTGATCTCACCTGCGAGGATGCGGCGCAGCCGGTCGGGGTCCATGCCGAGCCCGTCGTCCTCGACGCTGATGCGGCACTCGGCACCGGCGTCCTCGGCGATGATCGTGATGCGGCCGACGCCGTCCTTGCTCTCCAGGCCGTGGCGTACGGCGTTCTCGACCAGCGGCTGCAGGCACAGGAACGGCACGGCGACCGGCAGCACCTCCGGCGCGATGCGCAGCGTCACCTGCAACTGGTCGCCGAACCTGGCCCGCTCCAGGATCAGGTAGCGGTCGATCGAGCGCAGCTCCTCGGCCAGCGTGGTGAACTCGCCGTGCCTGCGGAAGGAGTAGCGGGTGAAGTCGGCGAACTCCAGCAGCAGCTCCCTGGCCCGCTCCGGGTCGGTGCGGACGAACGAGGCGATCGTGGTGAGCGAGTTGTAGATGAAGTGCGGGGAGATCTGCGCGCGCAGGGCGCGCACCTCGGCCTCCATGAGCAGCGTGCGCGAGCGGTCCAGCTCGGCCAGCTCCAGCTGCGAGTCCACCCACCCGGCCACCTCCTGCGCGGCCCTGACCAGGCCGGCGGAGGCGTTCTGCCCGTAGGCGGCCAGCGTCCCGACCACGCGGTCGTCGGTGGTCAGCGGCACGACCACGGCGTGCCTGATCGGGCACTCCAGCAGGTCGCACGCGATGGTCAGGACCTGCGTGCGGCCGTCCTTCAGGGTGGCCGCCGCGTGCTCGAACGCCTGGTCGGCGTGGTGGTCGTCGCCGTCGCCGTCGTAGACCAGCAGCCGCTCCCCGTCGGTGATGGCCAGGGCGTCGGAGTTGAGCAGGGCGCGCAGGTGCCGCGAGGCACGCTCGGCGCCGTCGGCCGTCAGCCCGGCCCGCAGCGGCGGCCCGGCCAGGGAGGCGGTGTGCAGGGTCTCGAACGTGGCCCGCTCGGCCGGGCTCGTGCCCAGCTCCCGCCGGCCCCGCATGACCCGCCACAGCACGATCGAGGGCACGCCGACGAGCACCGCGACGACGGCGACGCCGACCAGGTATTCCACGCGGCCAGAGCCTAGCCGCTCCCACGCCCCGCCACGCCACCCCTCTCCCGCCGCACTCCGGTGCCGTCCTTCGGGGAGGGAGGCCGGGGGTGGGTCAGAGGGCCTTGGCGATGAGGCCGGCGTACGACTCGGCCTCCTCGGCGGAGTCGTACGTGGTGCGCGGCCAGAAGAAGCCGCGCAGCCCGTCCTTCTTGTTGCGCGGCACCACGTGCACGTGCAGGTGGGCCACGCTCTGACTGACGCGGTTGTTCATGGCCACGAACGTGCCGCCGGCCTCGAGCCCCGCCTCCACCGCGCGCGCCATGGCCTGCACGCGCTCGAAGAACGGCCCGACGTCGCCGAGGTCGGAGAGCGTCTCGACGTGGGCGCGCGGCACCACCAGCACGTGGCCCTTGAAGACCGGCCGGGTGTCGAGGAAGGAGACCGCCACCTCGTCGGAGCTCACCACGTGGGCGGGCCGCTCACCGGCGATGATCTCGCAGAACAGGTCAGTGCTCACCGCCCGACCCTACCTGCCCCGCGAACGCCGTCCAGCTGGTCATGTTGGGCGCCGACCACTCGGCGGGCGCGTGCAGGAAGTGCTCGCCCACCCGCTCCCGCAACCGCTCGGGCACCTCGGCCACCTTGGCGCCCCGGCAGTGGTAGACCAGCCCGCCCCCGCGCTGCGCCATCGCCATCCACGGCAGCCACGGCGAGACCCGGCACCAGGAGAACGCGCACGGCACGTCGGGCACGCCCGACTCCAGGTCGCGCGCCGAGACGAAGAACTGGAACAGCTCCAGCGCCCGGTAGGTGTCGCTCGCCGAGTTGTCGGGATAGTCGGCGACCTTGAGCGGCGACGGGTAGGCCAGCCGGACGTCCACGTTGTAGACGACCTGGTCGCCGAGCCGCGTCTCCGGCACCGGGTAGGCCCCCAGCCGCTGGTTGACCGGATCGTTGAAGACGTGGCGGACCTCGACCGTGCGCCCGGTGAACGGGTTGTCCCAGGAGTCGAGCACCTGCCTGCCGCGGGGGTCGAGGTAGAGGGCGGCCTCGCGGGTCAGCAGCTGCCAGCCGCCGTCGCTCTCGACCGCCCTGGCCACGTTGAGCCCCTCGAACCCGAACAGGTGGTGCGGCCCGTCGTCGTCCTGCCAGCCGTAGACGTCGCCGGTCCAGTAGGAGATCGTCTCCGCGCCGTCGGCCGCGGCGCGCACCCGGATGAAGTCCATGATCTGCACCCTAACGGGCCGGCCCGGCGACGGTGACGGTGAAGATCGCTTCGCCGGACTGCTGCCTGCTCTCCTCGGTGGACGGCGTCTTGTCCTGGCCGCAGCGCCAGCAGTTGCGCAGCCTGATCTCGGTCGTGCCCGGCCGCTTGCCGTTGAAGACGAAGTAGGAGGTGCCGCCGGACCCGGGGGCGTCGCCGTCGCGCTCGCTCTCCTCGCTGATGAACGAGGCCACCTTCGCGTCCGGCACCTCCACCAGGTCCCAGTTGTCGCCCACCGACGGGTTGTCGGGGACGGCCAGCGAGAACCGCTGCCCCGGGCGCACCTCCACCGGCACGGTCGCGCCCTTGGCGCCCTTGACCACCTTGCCGTAGTCGCTCACCGCCGACCCACCGCCGCACCCGGCCACCAGCAGGGCGAGCAGGGCCGCGGCGGCCGTTCGACGCATCACTCCGGCAGGTTATCGGCCTTCGGCGGGTCCCGTGGCACCGCGTACGGCTCCCGCCCGGCCGGCTGCCCCGCGGCCGCGATCCTGCGCTCCCTGATCAGCTCGGCGTCCAGTTCGGCGCCGAACAGCAGCGCCATGTTCGACAGCCACAACCAGATCAGGAACACCACGACGGCCGCCAGCGTGCCGTAGGTCTTGTCGTAGGAGGCGAAGCGGGAGGCGTACAGGGCGAAACCGCCGGAGACGATCACCCAGAGCGCCACCGCGAGCAGGCTCCCGGGGGTGATCCAGCGCATGCCGGGCTGGCGTACGTTGGGCGCCGCCCAGTACAGGACCATGATCAGTCCGGCGGCGACGAGGGCGAGGGCCGGCCACTTGAGCACGTTCCAGGCCGTCACCGCCGTGTCGGTCATGCCCAGCGCGCCGCCCACGGCACCGGCCAGATCGCCGGTCAGCGTCACGGCGATCGCGCCGGCCGCGAGGAGCACGGTGGTCAGCAGCGTCAGGCCGATCCTGAGCGGAGTCACCTTCCAGAACGGGCGGCCCTCCTTGATGTCGTAGATCGCGTTGCCGGCCCTGATGAAGGCGGCGATGTAGCCGGAGGCCGACCACAGGGCGACCAGCAGCCCGGCCGCCGCCACGAGACCCGCCGTGGCGTCGCTGCCCTCGACCGCCCGCACGCCCTGCGTGATGACGGTGCGCACGTCGGCGGGCGCCACCTCCATGAGCTCGCCGACCACCGCGGCCGCGTCGTTCCTGCCCAGCAGGCGGAACAGCGACACCAGCACGATCAGCGCCGGGAAGACGGACAGCACGGCGTAGTAGGTCAGCGCCGCGGCCAGGTCCTGCACGCGGTCGTCGCGGAACTCGGCGACCGTCCGCCGCACCACCCGCCACCACGCCCGCCGCGGCAACTCCCCTGGCCCCTCAGGCACGTCACGGTCGGGCACGTCACGGTCGGGGACGTCTCGGGGGGACACGTCCTGTCGCGTTCGTGCCTACTTGTGGGTGCGCCGGCGCCGCAGGACGCGGCGCACCACGAAGGCCGTCACCGCGCCGACGACCGCGATCAGCAGGACGGGACGCTTCCTAGCCTCCGCCGCCGCGTCCTTGACCTGGTCGGGTGTGCCCTCGCGGACCTTGCTCGCCACCTCCGAGGCCTTGTCCCGCACGGCCTCCGCCGCGTCGGCGGCCCGGTCCTTGGCGACCTCCGCCGCGTGCTCGGCCCTGCCCTTCACGTCGGCCTTCTCGGCCAGCGCGCTGACGGTCTCGCCCATCTCTCTTCGGGTCTCCTGGATATCTTTGCGCACGTCGTCCTCTTCCTCCTCGTCGTCCGCCCCGCGCGCCCCTCTCAGTGATTCCTCTTCGGTCCGCAGATTCTCGGCCGCCTCGGACCGTTCATCCGGAATGGGGGTCTCGGGGATGAACGTCTCGTGTTCCTGCCGGGCCGCTTCGGCCCGGCGCGCGTTCTCTGCCGCGCCTGGTCTGGTCGGGGGGACGTTGATGGACTCGCGCTCCGTCGGGGTGCCCACGGTCGCTCTGCGGGCGCCGACGTCACCGGCGTGCTGCTCGCTGTGTCCGGGGTCCGTCTCGCTCATCGCCGTGCCCTCTCCCTGACCATGTCGATATCGGCCTTGACGCTCGCGATGGCCTCCGATGGGACCATCGGCGCCGCTCGTTTCACCTCGTTCTTTCCGATGAGGCCGAGGAGCGCGGCAGCGATGAACAGCACGCCCGCGACGATCGCGGCGGCCGCCCATCCGGGCAGGACCAGAGCAAGGAGCATGATGACGGCGGCCACGAGGGCCGCACCGCCGAAGAACGCGGCCGTTCCCGCCGCGCCGAACAGGCCCGCGCCGAGTCCCGCGCGCTTGCCCTTCTCCGCGAGCTCCATCCTGGCCAGGCGGAACTCGTCCTTGACGAGCCTGGAGACCTGCTCGGAGAGATCGTTGACCAGCTTGTGGGTGTCGTTCACAACGTTCGCCTCCTCCGCTGAGGAAGGCGACTACCCAAACAAATGGCCTTCTACCACCAAGTAATGGGGCGTAGCGGACCTAACGCTTGGCGGCCTTGAACAGGAATCCCAGGACGGACAGCACGGGATCCTTCTGGACCTCGCACCAGTTGTCGGGCTTCTTCGGCTTGCTCCACGGGGACGGGAGCTCGCACGAGGGAGCCTGCGGCTTGGGCCGCTCACACCACGATCCGGGAGGATTCATACTTTTATTCTACTCCGTTGCCTTCAAGACGCCGAGCAGATGAGGTGAATCAGGGCGGAGACCCCGCGGTAGGGATCGGTCCGGCCGGCCCGCTCCTCGGCCGCCAGCAGGTCGTCGAGGTTCTCCGGGATGGGCGCGTCGTCGGGGAAGGTGTCGCTGAACACGCGCACGCCGTACCACTGACGCACCTCCAGCCCGTGTACGGCCAGCCGCCCCGCCAGCTCGCCGAGCCGGTCGGCCCGGGCCGGCACGCCGAGCCGGTTGACGTAACCCGTCCCGCCGAACGCCCGCAGCGCCCCCTCCCAGTCGCCCAGCAGCCCCGGCCGCATGGCCAGCGCGTCGCCGTTGCGCACGAGCAGCGACAGCAGGCCGCCGGGGGCGAGCATCCGGGCCAGGTCGGCGAGGAACGGATCGGGGTCGTCGAAGTACATCAGCACGCCGTGGCACAGCACCGCGTCGAACCCGCCCGGCTCGAAGAGCTCCCCCAGCCGCTCGGCCTCGGCCCGGACGGTCCTGATCCGCATGCCCGGCTGGATCCCGGTCTCCAGGAGGCCGAGCAGGTCGCCGGAGGCGTCGAGCGCGGTGACGTGATGACCCCTGGCGGCCATCCTGAGCGCCTGCGTGCCCTGGCCGGAGCCCACGTCGAGGATGCGGCAGGGAGTGGCGGGGAGGTGCTCGGCGAGCTGCCGGGTGACGAGCGTCTGGCGTACGACGTCCCGCAACGTGCCCAGCCCCTGCCGCCACCTGTCCTCGGCCCCCGAAAACCTCATGCCAAGATCCTAATCCGGCCCCGCCGGATCCGGCCCGGACCCGATCTTCCGCTGGTGGAGGTAGCCTGCCGGGGTGCTGGTACACGGGGTTTGGGCGGCGGACGGGCTCGCCTTCTGGGCGGAGGGCACCGACCCCGTTCCGGACCTCGGCGGGCGCCCGCGCCAAAGCGCCGCCGCGCCGCGCCCCCATCCCTTCGCCGTCCCCGCGCCCGCCCTGGCCACCGCGCTCGACCTCGACCCCTCGTCGGGCACCTCGCTCGAGCTGCTGCTGCCCGGCTCGGCGAAGGAGCCGCTGCCGTCGCCGGAGACCGGCCGGCTGGCGGAGGTGGCCCGCCCGCGGCTGCGCCCGTGGCAGGTGCCCGCCGTCGTCCCGCGCGCCGCGCAGGCGCTCCGGGTGCTGGACGAGCACGCCACCACCACTACCACCGCCACCGTGCGCCACTGGGCCGCCGTCGCCGCCTTCGCCCACGATCTCGTACGCCGCGGCCGCGTCCTCCCGCAACTGATCGCCACCGATCCCCTGGACGTCCCCGCCGACTCCATGGCGATGTGGGCGGTCCCCCAGGACGACGCCCGCGCCCTGTGGCGGCCGGTCCTCACCGGGGCCGACGCGGCGTACTTCCGCGAGCTGGCCCTGGCCATGCCGCCCGCCTGCCGCACCTCCCGCACCGAGCGCCCGTCCGCCGAGGTCCTGCGCGCGGCGCTGGAGGCGTTCGCCGACGCCCTCGTCCGCCGGACGCTCACCGAGCCGCTGATCGCCCGGCCGCCCCGGACCCTCCAGGAGCGCTGGCTGGCCGCGCTCACCGGACCCGCCCCGGCCTGCCCCGACGTGCCCGAGCTGCGCAAGGAGCTGGAGAAGTGGCACGACGCGGTGGCGGCGTCCGAGGGCGCGACGCGCGTGTGCTTCCGCCTGCTGGAGCCCGCCGACACCGACGACTGGCGGGTCGAGCTGGCGCTGCAGGCCGCCGACGACCCCAGCCTCTACGTGCCGGCGGAGGCGATCTGGCGCGGCGGGCAGGTGACGGGGCTGCCGGGCCGGCCGGAGCGGGAGCTGCTGGCGGGGCTCGGGCGCGCGGTCAGGCTGTATCCCGAGCTGGACCACGCCCTGCGCGTCCCCGAGCCGAGGGAGCTGGCGCTGGACACGGCGGGCGCGTTCGGGTTCCTGCGGCAGGCCGCGCCGCTGCTGCAGGCGGCCGGGTTCGGGGTGCAGCTGCCGCGCTGGGCGGGCCGCACCCGGCTGGGGCTGAAGCTGACCACCAGGACCAAGGCGCAGACGGCGGCCGCGAGCCAGGGCTTCGGGATGCGGGAGCTGGTCGACTTCCGGGTGGACCTGGCGGTGGGCGAGGAGACGATCAGCGAGGCGGAGCTGGCCGAGCTGGCCCGGCTCAAGGTGCCGCTGGTCAGGGTGCGCGGCCAGTGGGTGGAGCTGGACGACCGGCAGCTCAAGGCCGCGCTGAGGGCCGTGGAGGGCGGCCGTACGGGCGAGGCGAGCGCCGCCGACATCCTGCGCCAGGTCGTGCGGAGCGACGACGACGAGCTGCCGCTGCTGGAGATCGACGCCGACGGCGTGCTCGGCGACCTGCTGTCCGGGCAGGCCGAGCGGCGGCTTGCCCCGCTGGCCACGCCGCCGGGCCTGGACGCCACGCTCAGGCCGTACCAGGAGCGCGGCCTGGCGTGGCTGAGCTTCCTGTCGGAGCTGGGCCTGGGCGGGGTGCTCGCCGACGACATGGGGCTGGGCAAGACGATCACCACGCTGGCGCTGCTCGTCCACGAGCGGGCCGGCGCCCCGACGCTGCTGGTGTGCCCGATGTCGCTGGTCGGCAACTGGCAGCGGGAGGCGGCCAGGTTCGCGCCGGGGCTGCGGGTGTACGTGCACCACGGCGCCGGCCGCGACCCCGCGGAGATCGAGCGCGCCGACCTGGTGATCACCACGTACGGCACCGCCCAGCGCGACCTGGAGACGCTCAAGGGCTTCGAGTGGCGCAGGGTCGTGTGCGACGAGGCCCAGTCGATCAAGAACAGCGGCACGTTGCAGGCCCAGGCCGTCCGGTCGATCCCCACGGGCACCAGGCTCGCGCTGACGGGCACCCCGGTGGAGAACCACCTGGCCGAGCTCTGGTCGATCATGGAGTTCGCCAACCCGGGGCTGCTGGGGCCGCGTTCGCGGTTCAGGACCCGCTTCCAGGAGCCGATCGAGGCCCGCCAGGACGAGCAGGCGGCCCAGGCGCTCAGGCGGGCGACGGGCCCGTTCATCCTGCGCCGCCTCAAGACCGACAAGTCGATCATCTCGGACCTGCCGGAGAAGCTGGAGGTCAAGGAGTGGTGCCCGCTCACGACCGAGCAGGCCACGCTCTACCAGGCCGTCGTGGACGACATGCTGGCCAAGATCGACAGCAGTGAGGGCATCGAGCGGCGCGGCCTGGTGCTGTCGGCCATGGCCCGGCTCAAGCAGGTCTGCAACCACCCCGCCCACCTGCTCAAGGACGGCTCCCGCCTGGCGGGCAGGTCCGGCAAGCTCGCCCGGCTGGAGCAGCTGTCCGAAGAGATCCTGGCGGAGGGCGAGAAGGCACTGCTCTTCACGCAATATGCCGAGTTCGGGACGATGCTCCAGCCGTACCTCGCCCAGCGCCTCGACCGCCCGGTCCTCTGGCTGCACGGCGGGCTGCCGAAGAAGACCCGCGACCGCCTGGTCGACCGGTTCCAGAACGATCCCGAGCCGACGCTGTTCGTGCTCTCGCTCAAGGCCGCCGGCGTCGGGCTCAACCTGACGGCCGCCAACCACGTCATCCACGTGGACCGCTGGTGGAACCCGGCCGTCGAGGACCAGGCCACCGACCGCGCGTTCCGGATCGGCCAGCGCAAGAACGTGCAGGTGCGCAAGCTCATCTGCGCCGGCACCCTCGAAGAGCGCGTGGACCAGATGATCGAGCGCAAGAAGGCGCTGGCCGAGCGGGTCGTGGGCACGGGCGAGGACTGGCTGACCGACCTGTCCACCGAGGAGCTGCGCGAGGTGTTCAGACTGACGGCCGAGGGGGTGGGCTGAGCATGCCCGGCTGGTACGACGGCGGCAGGCCGATCAAGGTCGAGGGCGGCCTCAAGGCCCGCACGCGGCGCGGCAGCATCGGCTCCACCTGGTGGTCACGCCGCTTCATCGACATCCTGGAGCGCGTCTGCGACAAGGGCCGCCTCGCGCGCGGCCGGGCCTACGCCCGCCAGGGCCAGGTCCTGTCCATCGACCTGTCCGCCGGCGAGGTCAGGGCCGCCGTCCAGGGCTCGCGGCCGCGGCCGTACACGATCGCGGTCCGGATCGAGGCGTACGACGAGGCCCGCTGGACCGCCATCGAGGAGTCGATCGCGGCGCAGGCGGTCTACCGGGCCAAGCTCCTGGCGGGCGAGATGCCGCCGGAGATCGAGGAGCTGTTCGCCGCGATGGGCATCGACCTGTTCCCGCGCGACCTGGACATGGACTGCTCGTGCCCCGACTGGGGGTTCCCCTGCAAGCACCTGTCGGCCGTGCTCTACCTGCTGGCCGAGTCGTTCGACGACGACCCGTTCCTGGTGCTGGCCTGGCGCGGGCGCACCCGGGAGCAGCTGCTCGGCTCGCTCGCCGACGAACCGGCCGCCGATCCGCTGGCGGTGGCGGACGTGCCGTTCGCGGACCGCCTGGCCGACTTCTACGCCCCCGGCGCCACGGCGCACCGCCCCGAACGCCGGCCCTCGGCCGTCGCGCCCGACCTGCTCCTGCGGGTCTTCCCGCCGCCCGGCGACCTGGCACACCCGCTCACCCCGGCGTACCGGGGGCTGGCGGACGCCTGACGCACGCCCCCGCCGCACTTTCCCTGCCCCTGAACACCTCGCGACGGAGTGACTACTGTACGTGTTCAAGCGAGAGAAGGGGCAGGAGCAATGGGATTCTCCTGGGCGTGAGGGGGCCGGCTCAGCGGTCCTCGAAGGCGGCGGGCACCATGACGCGCACCCCGTTCGGGACCACGCGGAGCCTGATCGGGGTGCGTAGCCGCACCTCGCCGTCCACGTCGGCGGCCATCGGCGGGTCGGTCTCCAGCAGCATCTCCCGGCCCACCACGAACGGCCCGCCGGCCATGCTGCGCCAGCGGCCGGTCGTCGCCCTGATCAGGGTCTCCCCGAGCAGGCGCAGCTTCTTGCCCGAGCCGAGCTGGTAGGCCACCAGCATGCCGTTGTCGATGCTGATGTCCCTGGCCACCTGCCAGCCGCCGTGGAAGCGGCCGTTGGCGATGTTGAGCTGGTGGGTGAGCAGCTCGTGACGCTGCCCCTCCACCGTGATGTACGCACGGAACGGCCGGTGGTTGGGCAGGATCGTCAGCGCCGTCAGCGGGTAGGCGGGGCGCCCCACGACCCGCTTGAGCCAGGGCTTGACCTTGCCCGCCACCTCGACGGAGACGCCGAAGCTGGCCAGGTTGGCGAACGGCCGGTCGTCGGCCATGCCGAGGTCGATGTCGGCCACCTTGCCCGTGGCGAACACCCTGATCGCGCCCGCCAGGTCGAGCGGGAGGCCCAGGCTTCGGGCGAAGTTGTTGGTGGTGCCGAGCGGCAGCACGCCGAGCGCCACGTCGCGGTGGGCGACGTGGCGTACGGCCGAGGAGAGCGTGCCGTCGCCACCGCCGACGATGAGCAGGTCGGGATCGGTGGCCAGGGCTGTGTCGAGCAGTTCGCGCAGCCTCTTGGGGTTGTAGACCGACAGCTCGGCCAGCGGCTCGAACCCGAGGTTGTGGATCTGCTCGATCACCTCGAAATAGTGGCGGCGACCGCGGCGCGAGCGAGTGTTCACCACCACCGCCACCCGGCGATCCCTCCGGATCGCCTCGGTGTGCTCGTCTTTGGTGCGCAATTCGCTCATGGTCACCAATCGTAGAGCCGCCGGGGGGTGCCCCGGCGGCCCTTGATTCACTTCTTCGGCGGAACCACCTGGACGATGGCGCCCAGGTTGCCCGGCAGCGGGCTCACCAGCTTGAACTGCACGCCCAGCGCCTTGCCCTCGTCATCGGGGTTGCCGGTGCCGAGCACCGAGCCGGCGGCCACCTGGCCGTACAGCTCCGTGGCCGGGGTGCCGTCCTGGTGCACCACGCGGGTCGAGTAGGTCTGGTCGCCCTTGGACGGCACGACCACCGAGGCGTCGCCGTCCCGGAAGTAGAGGCCGCCGTCGATCTGCTCGATGCCCGGGTACCAGGTCTTCGCGTCCGTGAAGGTGGACACGCCCTTCTGCGCGGGGAAGTCCGTGCAGTACTCGCTGTACGGCTCGTCCGCCGCCTCCAGGCACTCCTTGAACGGGTACGTCTTGCCGAACCCGAACGCGGCGTTGGAGGTCTGCGCGCGCCCCGGCAGGTTCTTCTGCAGCGTCGTGTCCTTCTCGGCCGCGGTGCCGGTCCGGCGCAGCGGCTCGAAGTGGGAGTCCACGACCAGCAGGCTGCCCTTGGGGCCGAGGCTCGGCGCCTGCCTGAGGGTGTCGGCGACGTTGTTGTTGATGTACGTCGAGTCGCGGTACCACACCAGCAGGCCCGGCGCGTTGTACTTCATCTTCTGCACCTTCCACGCTCCCTCACGGAGGTAGTCGGTGTCATAGGTGTACTGCAGGCCCTTGTCGAAGCCGTCGAAGTTCCGCCACTCGGCCAGGTAGAAGCGGGAGATCTCGCGCTCGCCGTTGTTGCGGGTCCAGCCCTGGCCGCTGGTGTTGGTGAACGTGCCGCCGACGGGCTTCCACCCGGTGTCGCTCTCGACGTCGTCGCTCCACACGGCGGCGCCGCCGTTGGTGAGCTCGAAGTCGTCCACGTGCCAGCCACGCATCTGGTAGGCCGCGTCGGTGTTGTAGGCCAGGCGCAGCTTGATCGTCTGCCCGGCGAACGGCGTCAGGTTCACGTAGTCGTGCCGCCAGGCGCCGCCGGTGTCACCGGTGAGGCCGTACTTCTTGTTGCCGAAGGTCTTGAGGTTCTTGTACGGGTCCGGGTAGTCGTCAGGCGTGCTGACCTCGTTGCCGGCCTCGTCGTAGACCTTCTGCTGGGCCCACGTCTCGCCGCCGTCGGTCGAGACCTCGACGAAGCCGAAGTCCCAGTCCTGCTCGATCTCGTAGTTGTTCCACATCCACAGCTTGAGATCGGTCCCGGCGGGAACGGGCAGGTCGCGGGTCAGCGTGAGGTTGGCCCAGTCCTGGTCGAGACCGCTCCACCAGGCGTTGGCGCCGCTGTGCACGTCGATCATCCGGACCGGCGAGGAGGCCAGGTTCACCCGGATGCCGTCCTGGGTGAGCTTGGGCGTGCGCGAGGACTGGCCGACCGTGACGAGCCTGGAGGCGTCGCCGGGGTTGAACGTCTTCGGGTTCGCCCAGCCGAGCACCCACTTGTCCCACAGGCCCATGTGGCTCGGCATCGACTGGAAGATCGGGCCCGAGTGCGAGCCGCTGGACATCAGGTCCCAGAAGTCGACGGCGGAGCTGGCCGCGCCGGAGGTGTCGTACAGGTCGGGCAGGCCGAGGTCGTGGCCGTACTCGTGGGCGAAGACGCCGACGCCGGAGTCCTCGGGCTGCACGATGTAGTTGGAGATCTTCTTGTCGGTGCCGGGGACCTTGTAGCCGCCGGCGACCGCGCTGGAGTGCGCCCAGATGGCGTAGGTGCCCTCGGCGCCGCCGTCGGAGGACTTGTCCTTGCCGGCGTGCACGAGCACGAGGTGGTCGATCACACCGTCGGGCTCGGCGTGGTTGCCGTCACCGTCGGCGTCGGAGGTGTCCTCGACGTCGTAGTCGGCCCACGGGAAGTCCGGCTGGGCCTGGGCCAGGGCGTTGACCGTGTCGATGGGCAGCTGCTGGGCGCCGAGCGGGTTGTCCGGGTGGCCGGACATGTCCTGGGGCGCGCCGCCACAGGCCGCCGCGCCGTACCAGGCCTCGGAGTGCGGGACCTTGATCCAGCCGACCGCCGAGCCGGTGACCGAGTAGGCGCCCTTCGACATCTCCTCGTACATCTTCTTCATCGTGAAGCCGGAGATGTCGATGCCGGGCTTGCCGTCGCGCGGGTCCTTCAGGTCCGGGCGCACGCGCTCGGTGATGCCCTTGTCGGTGTAGAGCATCTTGTTGAAGTGCTCGGTGCTGAAGTCCTTGACCCAGAAGGAGTTGTTGTCCTTGTGCGGCAGCGTGGCCGGGTCGGGGATGTTGTTGTGCAGCGGGCCGTTCTTGAGCGTGCCCGGGGGCTCGACCGCGCAGTCGTTGGACGCGCTGTTGACCGTGCGCAGCCGGTTGAAGCCGGAGAAGTCGTCGTTGGCCTGCTCGTTGAACTCGACGAGGACCGTCAGGAGCTTGGCCGTGCGGGTCTGCTCGGAGTTCTTGAAGATCCATTCAGCGGGGTTGCGGCCGGTCCTGATGGCCTGGTCCTCGCGGGCGGCGAGAATGCGGCCGGCCGCCGGGTTGCCACTGCTGAACTTCCGGTCGTACTTCTGCGCGGGGGTGAGCGAGCGCGACTTCTGGTCGGCGAGCGTGGGCTCCTTCGTGTCCTTCTCGACCGCCGGAGGAGCGTAGTTGATGTAGAAGTCCGAGGCCGCGGGCTCGTAGTTCGCGACGGAGGTCGCCTGAGCCGGGGGCACGGACAGGGCAGCGCCAAGGAGGGCGACCGCCGGGAACGTTGCTAACAGGCGCTTTCTGCTGGGCACCAGGAACCCTCTCTGCCCGGGATCGCCGGGCTGCATGGCCATAGGGTGTGCAATGCCGGACGCTAGAGGGTGGGTCAACCCATCGTAAAGTACGTTGTTGAAATGTGATCAAACTACGACAATCAGAACATCAAACTCACAGCGAAGACTCCGCCCGCGATGGCTCCCCCGTAACAGAGCAGCGCTATGAGCAGGTCGAATCTGCCGATGCCGAGCAGCTCCTCGCTGGTGAAGCGGATCCGGTGCGCGGCGTGGAAGAGGCACAGCACGACGACCACGACCAGGGCCAGGCGTACGAGCAGGTTGTCCAGCAGCCCGCTCAGGTGCTCGGCCGTGGGCCAGTCCAGGATCCCGAGCGGCATCAGCACCCCGAACAGCAGCACGAGCACCGGCAGCACGAGCGCCGCCACCACTCCCCCGCCGCTGAACAGCAGCCACAGGTACGGCTCCGGCGTGCGCCTCATCGGAACCCCCGCAGGACGAAGAAGGCGATGATCGCGGAGATCATCAGCCACAACGAGTGATTGCCGCCCTGGATCATCCACGCGGGCAGCCGGTAGCCGTCCAGGCGCACCACGGTGGCCTTGGGGGCGAGGTTCAGGAACGTGAGCGCGTGGAAGGCCGTCGCGGCCAGCGCCACCACGTTGATCGCGATCATCCAGGGCCGGCCCGCCAGCGCCGCGAACTCCGGCAGGCTCCCGCCGAGCACCGCGTCGACGAGCAACAGCAGGAAGACGATCGACCAGGCCACGAAGACGCTGGTCAGCTCGCGCAGCACGAAGACGGTGTAGTTGCGCGACCGGGCGAACCACAGGTTGTCGCGCCGCGGCCGGTAGGCGGCCGAGGTCGTGCGCACGGCGGCGCTCGGGGTGACCTCCTCCCTGCGCCGCGCCTTCATCGCCTGCTCCAGGGCAGCACCGAGCGCAGGGCGGCGCTCAGCTTGTAACGCTGGATGGCCTCGGCCGGATCCACGTGCTTGGGACACACCCTCGTGCACTCCCCGACGAACGTGCACCCCCACACGGAGTCCTCCAGGTTGAGCACGTCGAAGCGGTCGCCCATGTCCCGCGAGTCGAGGTTGTAGCGCTGGGCGAGCGCGATGGCGGCCGGGCCGAGGAAGTCGGGGTCGAGCACGTACACCGGGCAGGCCGAGTAGCACAGCAGGCAGTTGATGCACATGCTGTACTGCTTGTACGCCTCCAGCTGCTCGGGCGTCTGGGCGTACTCGGTGGTCAGCGGCGGCTCCTCGCCCTCCCTGATCAGCCAGGGCCGCACGGATGACAGCTTGGCCAGGAAGTCGTCGATGTCCACGACCAGGTCCCTGATGACCGGGAACCCCTTCAGCGGCTCGATCCTGACCGGGCCGTCGCCGTACTCGGTGAGGAAGGTGCCGCAGGTCAGCCGGGGCTCGCCGTTGACCGTCATGCCGCACGAGCCGCACACGCCCATCCGGCACGACCAGCGGTAGGACAGGCTGCCGTCGAGCTGGTCCTTGATGTAGTTGAGCCCGTCGAGCACCGCCCAGTCGGCCATGAGCGGCACGTCGTAACCCTGGACGACGGGCTCGGCGTCCTCTCCCGGCCGGAAGCGGGAGACCTCCATCCGGATGGTGCGCGTGCCCGCCCCCTGCCGTGCCGCCTCGGTGTCAGCCGTGTCCATCGGTTGCCTCACCCTCCTCATTCGCTCCGCGGGTGGCCCGCCTCGCGGCGCCCCCCACTCCGCTCACCGCGTCGGGCTCAGTCACGGCCGTAGACCCTTTCTCCCGGAGGCCAGCGGGTGATCGTCACGGGCAGCAGCCCGACGGACGGGGTGCCGTCGGGCGCGCGGTGCACCAGCGAGTGCGCCAGGTACGTGCCGTCGTCCCTGGCGGAGAAGTCGGTGCGCTGGTGCGCGCCACGCGACTCCTGCCTGTTCAGCGCGCAGGCCACGATCGTCTGCGCGATCTCCAGCATGGCGTGCAGCTCCTGGAGGTTGATCAGTTCGGTGTTGAAGGTGGTGCTGGTGTCCTCGACGCGGGCCTCCGCGGCGCGCTCGCGCAGCTCCGCGAGCGTGTCGACGGCCTTGGTCAGCACGTCCCCCGTGCGGTAGATGCCGGCCGCCCCTTCGAGCGTGTGCTGCATCTCCTCGCGCAGGTCGGCGATCCGCTCACCGTTCCTGCTGCCCTCGCGCGCGCCCTCCAACCGCCGCCGCTCGTCCTCCCCCTGGCTGCGTACGGCCGCCGCCTCCGCCTGCCGGTGCGACCGGGCGAACTCCGCGGCCGCGATCCCGGCCCGGCGCCCGAACACCAGGATCTCGGGCAGCGAGTTGGAGCCGAGCCGGTTGGCCCCGTTGATGCTCACGCAGGCCGTCTCCCCGGCCGCGAACAGCCCGGCGATCGGGGTGGCGCCGTCGATGTCGGTGTGGACGCCGCCCATCATGTAGTGCACGACCGGGCGTACCGGGATGAGGTCGGTGGCCGGGTCGAGGTTCTGGTAGCTGCGGCACAGCTCGCGCACGAACGGGATGCGGGTGTCGATCTTGCCCTCGCCGAGGTGGCGCAGGTCCAGGTAGACGACCGGGCCGTACGGGGTGTCCACGGTGCGGCCCTTGTGCTGCTCGTGCACGAACGCCTGGGAGAGCCGGTCGCGCGGCCCCAGCTCCATGCTGCGCAGCTTCGGGGTCGGCGTGGGGGTGCCGAGGTCGTAGTCCTGGAGGTAGCGGTAGCCGTCCTTGTTGATCAGCCAGCCGCCCTCCGCCCTGGCCGCCTCGGTGATGAGGATGCCGGTGAACGGCAGGCCGGTGGGGTGGTACTGGACGAACTCCATGTCCTTCAGCGGCGCCCCCTCGCGGTAGGCCAGCGCCATGCCGTCGCCGGTCTTGATGGCGGCGTTCGTGGTGAAGGGGAAGACCTTGCCGCAGCCGCCGGTGGCCAGGATGACGGTCCTGGCCGGGATGGTCTCGACCCGGCCGGTCCTGATCTCGACGGCCACGACGCCGTGGACGCGGCCGTCGTCGACGACGAGCTTGGTGACGAACCACTCGTCGTACCTGATGATGTCCTGATATTTCAGGGTGGTCTGGAAGAGCGTGTGCAGGAGGTGGAAGCCGGTCTTGTCGGCGGCGTACCAGGTGCGCATCTTCTTCATGCCGCCGAACGGGCGGACCGCCACCCGGCCGTCGCTCTCGCGGCTCCAGGGGCAGCCCCAGTGCTCCAGCTGGATCAGCTCCCTGGGCGCCTCGTCCACGAACGCCTCGACCGCGTCCTGGTCGCAGAGCCAGTCACCGCCGGAGATCGTGTCGTAGCAGTGCTCGTCGAGCGTGTCGCCGATGCCGATCACGGCGGCGGCGCCGCCCTCGGCGGAGACGGTGTGGCTGCGCATCGGATAGACCTTCGACACCACGGCCACCTTGAGCGCCGGGTCCGTCTCGGCGACCGCGATGGCCGCCCGCAGTCCCGCCCCGCCGCCCCCGACGATGAGCACATCGATCATTTACGTCACTTCCCATGGTCCGGCTCTATCGGGTCCTTCACCCGCTTGCCGTCGTGGCGGACGGCGGACAGGTGGATGCTTCCGTCGTGGTACTCGTGGCGGATCCGGCGGCAGCCGCACGCGAAGAACTGGTCGCGGATCACCAGCCCATAGCCGTCATCGTCGACGAGGCGTTCACCGCCGGACCTCTTCCCGCAGGGGGCCGTCTCGGGGTCGAAGGGGATCTTCGTGCCTGTCATCGCCGATCTCCTTAGATGGGCGAAACATCATGGGGGGTCAGCCGGGTGCGTCGTGGCGCGGCGGCACCTCGGGGGTCTCGCCCTCCTCCACCTCGGGAGACTTGTCCGTCTCCTCCCGGGGGTAGTGCAGGTCGAAGGCGGGGCGCTCGGAGCGGATGGGGGGCATGCTGGTGAAGTTGTGGCGCGGCGGCGGGCAGCTCGTGGCCCACTCCAGGGAGTTGCCGTAGCCCCACGGGTCGTCGAGCGTGACCTTGGGCGCGCGCCTGGCCGTCTTCCAGACGTTGTAGAGGAAGGGCAGCGTCGAGGCGCCCAGTAGGAACGCGCCGACGGAGGAGACCTGGTTGAGCGTGGTGAAGCCGTCGGCCACGCCGTAGTCGGCGTAGCGCCTCGGCATGCCCAACTGCCCGAGCACGTGCTGGATGAGGAAGGTGGTGTGGAAGCCGATGAACAGCGTCCAGAAGTGCACCTTGCCCAGCCGGTCGTCGAGCATCCGGCCGGTCATCTTCGGCCACCAGAAGTAGAACCCGGCGAACATGGCGAACACGACGGTGCCGAAGACCACGTAGTGGAAGTGGGCCACGACGAAGTAGGTGTCGCTGATGTGGAAGTCGAGCGGCGGCGAGGCCAGGATGACCCCCGTCAGACCGCCCAGCAGGAACGTCACCAGGAAACCCACCGAGAACAACATCGGCGACTCGAAGCTCAGATGGCCCCGCCACATCGTGCCGATCCAGTTGAAGAACTTCACCCCGGTCGGGACGGCGATGAGGAACGTCATGAACGAGAAGAACGGCAGCAGCACCTGGCCGGTGGGGAACATGTGGTGCGCCCAGACGGTCATCGACAGGCCGGCGATCGCGATCGTGGCGCCGACCAGCCCCATGTAGCCGAAGATCGGCTTACGGCTGAAGACCGGGATCACCTCGGTGATGATCCCGAAGAACGGCAGCGCGATGATGTAGACCTCGGGATGACCGAAGAACCAGAACAGGTGCTGCCAGAGCAGCGGCCCGCCGTTGTCGCTGAGGAAGACCTGCGTGCCCAGCTTGCGGTCCGACTCCAGCACCAGCAGCGCCGCGGCCAGCACGGGGAAGGCCATCAGCACGAGCATGCTGGTCAGCAGCACGTTCCAGGTGAACAGCGGCATCCGGAACATGGTCATGCCCGGCGCCCGCATGCCGATGATCGTGGTGATGAAGTTGACGGCGCCGAGGATCGTACCGAGGCCGGACAGCGCCAGGCCCATGATCCACAGGTCCGCGCCGACCTGCGGCGAGTACACCGCCGACGACAGCGGCGTGTACGCGAACCAGCCGAAGTCTGCCGCGCCCCCCGGCGTGAAGAAGCCGGCCACCACCATGAGCCCGCCGAACAGGAACAGCCAGTACGCCACCGCGTTCAGCCGCGGGAACGCCACGTCGGGCGCGCCGATCTGGAGCGGCATGACCACGTTCGCGAACCCGGCGAACAGCGGAGTGGCGAACAGCAGCAGCATCACCGTGCCGTGGATGGTGAAGAGCTGGTTGTACTGCTGCTGGGTGACGAGCTGCATGCCCGGGGAGACGAGCTCAGCCCTGATGACCATGGCCATGATGCCCGCGGCCAGGAAGAACCCGAACGAGGTGATCAGGTAGAGGTACCCGATGACCTTGTGATCGGTCGTCGACATCCAGGAGGCGATGACGGTCCCGGTGCGACGGCGCCTGACCTGATCGATCGAGGTCTCTCGAACGGTCGTCACGGCTGCTCCCTCCAGAGCGGAGTTTTGCCTGCCCCGATCTACCCATTCCACGCCAACGATCGCCGCTCGGGAAGTCGTTCTTTGTTATTCGCCGCCGAAAGCTTTGGCGACTGATCGTTCCGGCGGCCGTCCATATTGCGGATACTTACCGGCCCACCTGGCGACATCTTCTATCCTTCGTTACCGGACCGACTCGGAGGAGATGATCGTGACCGCACAGAGTGACTACGCCGACCTCGTCCAGCGAGGGCTCTCGCTCGACCTGACCAGGGGCAAGCCGTCACCGCGCCAGCTCGATCTCTCCGACGACCTGCTCAGGCTGCCCGCGTCGTACAAGGCGGCCGACGGCACCGACGGGCGCAACTACGGAAATCTGCAGGGCCTGCCCGAGCTGCGCGAGTTGTTCGCGCCGCTGCTTCAGGTCCCGGCGGGGCAGCTCGTCGTCGGGGGCAACGCCAGCCTGGCCCTCATGCACGACACCGTGGTGCACGCGCTGCTCACCCCGGTGCCGGGCGCCGCGCGCCGGTGGATCGAGGAGCCGGAGATCACGTTCCTGTGCCCGGTCCCCGGCTATGACCGGCATTTCACCATCTGCGAGCGGTTCGGGATCAAGATGGTCCCCGTCCCGATGAACGCCGGCGGCCCCGACATGGACGTCGTCGAGCGCCTGGTCGCCGCCGACGCGAGCGTCAAGGGCATGTGGTGCGTGCCGAAGTACAGCAACCCGTCCGGCGTCACCTACAGCGACGAGACCGTCCGCAGGCTCGCCGCCATGACGACGGCCGCGCCGGACTTCCGGATCTTCTGGGACAACGCGTACGCGGTGCACCACCTCACCGACACCCCCGACGAGCTGGCCGACCTGCTGGCGCTCAGCGCCGAGCAGGGCAACGCCGACCGCGTGTTCGTCTACGCCTCCACCTCCAAGGTGACGCTGGCCGGCTCCGGCGTGTCGTTCTTCGGCGGCTCGCCCGCCAACGTCGAGTGGTTCCTGCACAACACCTCGAAGCAGTCCATCGGCCCCGACAAGATCAACCAGCTGCGCCATGTGGAGTTCCTGCGCGACGCCGACGGCGTGGCCGCGCACATGCGGCGGCACGCCGAGCTGATCGGCCCGAAGTTCGAGCTGGTGGACAAGGTGCTGACCGAGCGGCTCGGCGACCTGGCCACCTGGACCAGCCCCAAGGGCGGCTACTTCATCAGCCTGGAGGTGCCGCACGCCGCCGAGGTGGTGGCCCGGGCCAAGGCGGCCGGCATCGCGCTGACGCCGGCCGGCGCCACGCACCCGTACGGGCAGGACCCCGACGACCGCACGATCAGGATCGCGCCCACCTTCCCCGAACTGGACGAGCTGGAGCAGGCCATCAACGGCCTGGCCGTCTGCGTCCGGCTGGTGGCGGAGGAGCGGGGCTGACCCCTGAGGTGAGCCGGCCCCCGCTCAGCGGGGGCCGCCGCCGTTCCGGAAACCGAAGATGTACTCGCGCGTCTCGCTCGGGTGGAACGAGACGCCGACCCCCGGCTCGAACGCCACGTTGTCGCGGGCGCAGTAATAGAGGCGCTCCCAGACGGCCAGGGCCTTCTCCCTGGCCGGGGCCTCCTGCGTGTCACGCTTGCGGGCGCCGTACGAGCCGAGCACGTTCAGCAGCCCGAGCCCCCAGAACAGGCCCGTCAGGCAGAACGGGGCGAGCAGCACCTCGCCCCACTGCGGCTCCTGCCCCATCGCGATCACCAGCGACACGACCAGGTGCACCAGGGCCGCCACCAGGAGCAGGACGTAGCCCTGGTTCCTGGTCCACGCCGTGTAGTGGCGGCTGGGGAACGACAGCCAGACCGCGAGCTGCGTGCGGCTCATGACGTGCTTCGACGCGCCCAGCGACGCCGCGGTGGGCAGATCGGCGACCTCGCGCGTGCCCGGTAACCTGACCCGCCCGATCTTGTACGTGGTCCCGGCGGCGACCGCTCCGGGGACCGCGACAACCTGGTCAGTCTCCGAACACACCGGGCACCTGACTTCCACCCGGGCAGTCTGGCCTTAAGGAACCCACTGCGCAAACCGCAGGCAGCGGAGTTCAGCGCCTAATCTGCATAGCGTGAGACCGATTGATGCCTTGGTGAACTCTCTGTCCGAAGCCCGGGTCGTGACCGACCCGGACGTGATCGACTCCTACGCCCGCGACCGCACGTTCCTCGAACCCGGCAAGCCGCTCGGCGTGGTGCTGGCGGCCTCCCGCGACGACGTGGTGACCACCATGAAGTGGGCCACCGAGCACCGCGTGCCGGTGGTGCCGCGCGGCGCCGGCACCGGCCTGGCGGGCGCCTCCGTCGCCGGTGACGGCTCGGTCGTCCTGTCGCTGGCGCGGATGACCGCGATCCGGGAGCTCTCCCCCGCCGACGAGATCGCCGTCGTCGAGCCCGGCGTCATCACCGCCGACCTGGACCGGGCCGCCAGGGAGCACGGGCTCATGTACGCGCCGGACCCGTCCTCGTACGAGATCTCCACCATCGGCGGCAACCTGGCCACCAACGCCGGCGGGCTCCGCTGCGTGAAGTACGGCGTGACCCGGGACTCGGCACTCGGCCTGGAGGTCGTGCTGGCCGACGGCCGGATCCTGAACACCGGCCGGCGCACGATGAAGGGCGTCACGGGCTACGACCTGACCGGCCTGTTCGTCGGCTCGGAGGGCACGCTCGGCGTGATCACCGCCGCCACGGTGCGGCTGCGCCGCGCGCCGGCCGCGCCACCGGCGACGTTCGCGGCCGAGTTCGGCTCGCTGCGGGACGCGGGTGCGGCCGTGTCGGCGATCATGGCGGCCGGCTGCCAGCCGTCGCTCATGGAGCTGCTCGACCGGGCCACGCTGGAGGCCATCGACGACTGGCGCAACATCGGGCTGGAGAGCACGACGCAGGCCATGCTGATCGGGCAGTCCGACGCGGCCGACAGTCAGGCCGCGGTCGAGCGCATGGAGCGGATCTGCACCGAGAACGGCTCCTCCTTCGTGGCCGTGTCCTCCAGCCCGCAGGAGGCCGAGGAGCTGATCGGGCTGCGGCGGCTGGCGTACGGGGCCAAGGAGCGCCAGGGCGCGTGCCTGGTCGAAGACGTGTGCGTGCCGCGTTCCGTACTGCCCGACATGATCACCGCGATCGAGGCGGCGGCGGTGCGGCACGGCGTGCGGATCGCCACGGTGGCGCACGCCGGGGACGGCAACCTGCACCCGGTCTTCATCTTCGAGCACGGCACCGTGGAACCGCCCCCGGAGGTGTGGGCCGCGGCGGACGAGGTGTTCACGAAGGCGCTGGAGTTCGGCGGCACGCTCACCGGGGAGCACGGCGTGGGCCTGCTGAAGCAGCGCTGGCTGGCGCTGGAGTCCGGGCCGGTGGGGACCGAGGTCCAGCGCGGGATCAAGGCCGTCTTCGACCCCCTGGGCATCCTCAACCCCGGTAAGGCGATCTGAAAGGGGCGATCTCCCGTCACCAAGCCGTGACCTTGGGTTCCAAGATGTACACGACCTGCGACGAAACACTGACTTGATCCGTCAAAACGCGAAACTTCTGACACGTCCGGCAGACGCCCCAAGGGTCTCGCTGGTAGCGTTTTGCCACATCTGTTGGGTTGTGATGGGGGTCCGACGTGAATCAGTTCCAGCCGTTGGCGGCGGACGATCCGCGACGGCTGGGGACGTATGACATCGTCGCCCGGCTCGGCGAGGGCGGCCAGGGCGTTGTTTATCTGGGCAAGAGCGACTCCGGCGAACAGGTCGCGGTCAAGCTGCTGCACAACGCCCTGGTGGCGGACGCCGACGCCAGGACGCGGTTCCTGCGCGAGGTGGCGGTGGCGCAGCGGGTGGCCCGGTTCTGCACCGCTCCCGTGCTGCACGCCGACCTCGAGGGGAGCCGGCCGTACATCGTCAGCGAGTACGTCCCCGGCCCCTCGCTGCGCGAGATGGTGATCAACGAGGGGCCGCGGCGGGGCGCCGCCCTGGAACGCCTGGCGATCAGTACGGCCACCGCGCTCGCGGCCATCCACCGGGCGGGGATCCTGCACCGCGACTTCAAGCCCGCCAACGTGCTGATGGGGCCCGAGGGTCCCGTCGTGATCGACTTCGGCATCGCCCGCGCCCTCGACTCCCCCGGCGCGACCGCCACGGGGATGGCCATGGGGACGCCCTCGTACCTGGCGCCCGAGCAGCTCAGCGGGGCCGCGGTGTCGGAGGCGGCCGACGTGTTCGCGTGGGGCGTCACGATGGTGTTCGCGGCGACCGGGAAGCCCGCGTTCGGCGCCGACTCCATTCCCGTGGTGATGAACCGGATCCTGAACGAGGAGCCGGAGCTCGGGAAGATGGAGGGGCTGCTGGGCGACCTGGTGGCCGCCTGCCTGTCGAAGGACCCGGCGCAGCGGCCCAGCGCCAACGAGCTCATCGTCCACCTCACCGGCCAGCCGGCCCCGAAGGCGGCCGTCGAGCCGGTGACGGGCCAGAACGCCGTCCAGGCGGGCGCCGCCGCGGCTGCCGCCGCCGGCGCTGCCGCGAACGGCCCCGGCGGCAACCCGGGGACCACACCCGCGGGCCAGGACAACTACCCCGGCCCCTGGACCCAGCCGACCGGCCCCCACCCTGTGGGCACCCCGCCGCAGACCGGCGACTACGGCCACCCGGCCGCCGCCGCGGCCGCACAGACCCCCACCGCCGGCCCCCCGCCCCACGGCGCCCCCGGTCAGAGCGGGCCCGGTCAGGTCGGCGCACCGCAGACACCCCCGCCCCATGGCGGCCCACAGCCCGGAAGCCCTCATGGCGGTCCTCAGGCCGGTACACCTCATGGCGGTCCCCAGGCCGGTACACCTCATGGCGGTCCGCAGGCCGGGATGCCGTTTGGATCGCACCAGCCGCCCGGCGGCGCGCCCCAGCCCCAGCCCGGGCCCGGGATGCCCGGCGGCCCTCAGGCGGCCGCCCAGACGCCGCCCGGAGGCGCTCAGGGCGGCCCCTCCGCCCATGGCCCGGCTTCCCCTGCCCAGGGCGGCCCCGCCATGCAGGCCGGCCCCAACGGCGGTCTCCAGGCCGCGGCGTCCGGAATGCCCCCACAGGGCTCCGGCGCTCCAGGCCGGCCCTTCCAGCAGGGAGGACCCGGCGCGGCCGGTGGCGGGCCGGGCGGTCCCGGAAGGCCGGGCGCGGCCGGAGCGGCGCGACCGGGTGACGGGGCCCCCGCCAAGCAGCGCCGCACCCTGACGCTCGCCCTGTCCGGAGCCGCCGCCGCGGCCCTGCTCGTGGTCGCCGGTGCCGTCGTCGTCCAGGCGAACAGCCAGGAGGTCCCGGTGGTCGCCGTGGGCAACTCCTCCAACAACACGGACGGCGGCGGTTCGGGCGGCGACCAGCCGGACGAGCCCCCCGTGAGCACCGACCCGGGGCAGACCGCGGACCCGGTGCTGCCGACGCCGGAGGATTCCCCCACGGTCCCGACGCTGGACATCGAGCCGGAAGAGACCAAGAAGGTCAAGAAGCCGACCGAGGAGCCCGTCGCCCAGGTGCCCAACCCGGCCACGGACGCTCCCAGGCCCCAGACCACCACCAAGCGGCCCGACCCCGAGCCCACGCCCACCCCGACGAAGACCAAGAAGACGCCGAACACCCTGGTCGAGCCGGACATGGAGCCGACATCGCGCCCGTCCGAGGGCCCCACGACAACTGTTCCGGCGACCGGCAAGTCCACCAGGCCGACGACCCCGACGTTGAAGCCGAACACGTACAAGCCGACCGCCGTGTGCGGCGCCGGCTACAAGGTCGTCGACTCGCACGCGCTGGGCAGCAACGCCACGATCTACCTGCTGTACAACAGCAGCGCCGGCAAGAACTGCGTGGTCACGATGTCCCGCATGCTGATCCCCAGCAAGATGAGCATGAACGCGATCCTGCAGGTCAAGGGCGGCTCCAGCGCGAGCAACCCGGGCAAGTTCACGGCGTACGCGGGCCCGATCCGCCTGCCCGCCGCGAAGAAGTGCGTGATCTGGGGCGGCTCGTGGAGCTCCTACACCTGGAAGTCCGGCTGGAGCCACTGCAAGTAGTCCTGGAGCGTCTCCATGAGTCGGTGCCCGGTCCTTTTCCGAGCACCGACCAGCGCCCGTCATCGGCAGCCGGTCAGGACGCCCTGTCCCGTGCCCGTCTGCGCGGTCGTGCGCTAACGTGATCGCCAGGCCACCGGTTCCCCTTGGGAAACGCTGTTCGGTTGCGTGCTCGTGGGGCTGACGGCCGTCGTGGACTCCAGGAGGGCGCGTGATCAGGAGCAGGCTCGACACCGGGAGCGACGACTACCGGCTGCGCCGTGAGGCGATGCTGGCCAAGCTGGCCGAACTGCACGCCGAGCACGCCAAGGCGGTGGCCGGCGGCGGGGCGAAATACGTCGAGCGCCATCGCGCCCGCGGCAAGCTGCTGGCCAGGGAGCGGATCGAGCTGCTGGTCGACCCCGACTCCCCCTTTCTGGAGCTGTCGCCGCTGGCGGCCTGGGGCAGCGATTTCCCCGTGGGGGCGAGCGTGGTGTCCGGGATCGGGGTGATCGAGGGCGTCGAGTGCGTGATCACGGCGAACGACCCCACGGTCCGCGGCGGCGCCTCCAACCCGTGGTCGCTGCGGAAGTCCCTGCGGGCGTCGGACATCGCCCTGCGCAACCGGCTCCCGTACGTGAACCTGGTCGAGAGCGGCGGCGCGGACCTGCCGACGCAGAAGGAGATCTTCATCCCGGGCGGGCAGATCTTCCGGGACTTGACGAGGCTGTCGGCGGCGGGGGTCCCGACGGTGGCGCTGGTGTTCGGCAACTCCACGGCGGGCGGGGCCTACGTGCCCGGGATGAGCGACTACGTGGTGATGGTGCGGGATCGGGCCAAGGTGTTCCTGGGCGGCCCGCCGCTGGTCAGGATGGCGACCGGGGAGGAGTCGGACGACGAGTCGCTGGGCGGCGCGGAGATGCACGCCAGGGTCAGCGGCCTGGCCGACTACCTGGCCGAGGACGAGCACGACGCGCTGCGGCTCGGGCGGCGGATCGTCGCCTCGCTCGGCTGGCGCAAGCTGGGCCGGCCGCCGGAGCCGGACGTGCGGGAGCCGGCGTATCCGGCCGACGAGCTGCTCGGGATCGTGCCGGAGGATCTCAAGGTGCCGTTCGACCCGCGGGAGGTGATCGCGCGGGTGGTGGACGGGAGCGAGTTCGAGGAGTTCAAGCCGGTCTACGGGGCCTCGCTGGTGACGGGGTGGGCGCGGATCCACGGCCATCCGGTGGGCGTGCTGGCCAACGCCCGCGGGGTGCTGTTCAGCGCGGAGTCGCAGAAGGCCACGCAGTTCATCCAGCTCGCGAACCAGTCGCGCACGCCGCTGGTGTTCCTGCAGAACACGACCGGCTACATGGTCGGCAAGGAATACGAGCAGGGCGGCATCATCAAGCACGGCGCGATGATGATCAACGCGGTGTCCAACTCGACCGTGCCGCATCTGACGGTGGTCATGGGGGCCTCGTACGGCGCGGGCAACTACGGCATGTGCGGCCGCGCGTACGACCCCCGCTTCCTGTTCAGCTGGCCGAGCGCCAAGTCGGCGGTGATGGGGCCGGCGCAGCTCGCCGGGGTGCTGTCCATCGTGGGGCGGGCGTCGGCGCAGGCGAGGGGGCAGGTGTACGACGAGGAGGCGGACGCGGCCATGCGGGCGATGGTGGAGGCCCAGATCGAGGCCGAGTCGCTGGCGTTCTTCCTGTCGGGCCGACTGTACGACGACGGGGTCATCGATCCCCGCGACACCCGTACGGTGCTGGGCATGTGCCTGTCGGCGATCAACAGCGCGCCGGTTCCCGAGGCGGCGGGATTCGGGGTGTTCCGGCCATGATCACCCGCCTGCTCGTCGCGAACCGGGGCGAGATCGCCCGCCGTGTCTTCCGTACGTGCCGGTCGCTCGGCATCTCTACGGTCGCCGTGTTCTCCGACCCCGACGCCGGCGCGCCGCACGTGGCCGAGGCCGACCTGGCGGTGCGCCTGCCCGGCGCCCGCCCCGCCGACACCTACCTGGACGTCGAGCGCGTCCTGGCGGCCTGCCGGGCGAGCGGTGCGGACGCCGTGCATCCCGGCTACGGCTTCCTGTCCGAGAACGCGGACTTCGCCCGGGCCGTGCTGGCGGCCGGCCTGGTGTGGGTCGGGCCACCGCCCGAGGCCATCGCCGCCATGGGCGCCAAGGTCGGGGCGAAGCGGCTGATGACGGAGGCCGGAGTGCCCGTGCTGCCCTCGCTCGACCTGTCCGATCCCGGGGAGTTCCCGCTGCTGGTGAAGGCGTCCGCGGGCGGGGGCGGGCGCGGGATGCGCGTGGTGCGCGGGCCCGGGGAGCTGGCGCGCGAGGTGGAGTCGGCGCGGCGGGAGGCGGAGGCGGCCTTCGGCGACGGCACGGTGTTCGCGGAGCCGCTGCTGGAGGGCGCCAGGCACGTGGAGGTCCAGGTGCTGGCCGACCGGCACGGGGCCGTGTGGGCGCTGGGCGAGCGCGAGTGCAGCGTGCAGCGGCGGCACCAGAAGGTGGTCGAGGAGTGCCCCTCGCCTGGGATCTCGGACGGTACGCGGGCGGTGCTGTACGACGCCGCCGTCCGGGCCGCCCGGAAGATCGGCTATGTCGGGGCCGGGACGGTGGAGTTCCTGGTCAAGGGGGACCGGGTGGCGTTCCTGGAGATGAACACCCGGCTCCAGGTCGAGCACCCGGTCACCGAGCTGGTCCACGGCGTCGACCTCGTACGCCTGCAGCTGGAGGTGGCCGACGGCGCGGCACTGCCGCCGGACCCGCCCGCGCCCGCCGGGTGGGCGGTCGAGGCGCGGCTGTACGCGGAGGACGGGGAGCATCTGCCGCAGACGGGGGTGTTGCGGCGGTTCGAGATCCCGGGTGACGTACGCGTGGATTCGGGGGTGGAGTCCGGGTCGGTCGTGTCGCCGCACTACGACGCGATGCTGGCCAAGATCGTGGCGCACGGCTCGACGCGGGCGGAGGCGGTGCGGAAGCTGGTCATGGCGCTGCGGCGGGCGAAGCTCCACGGCCTCACGACAAACCGCGACTTACTGCTAAAAATCCTGACAAATCGGGATTTCATGGCCGGCGACACGCACACCGGCTTCCTCGACCCCGGCGGCCCCGTCCGCGACGCCCACGAAACCGGCCCCGAAGCCCCCGACGAGCTCGCCGTGCTGGCGGCCGCGCTCGCCACCGCCGCCGCCAACCGCCGCCGCGCGCAGGTCCTGTCCGGCCTGCCCGCCGGCTGGCGCAACGTGCGCTCCCAGCCCCGCGTCGCCCGCTTCGTGGAGGCCGAGGTGGTCTACGACCCGCTCCCGGAGGGGGTCTCGGTCGTCAGCGCGGAACCGTACGCGGTGGTCCTGGAGCGCGGCGGCGTCCGGCGTACGTTCGAGGTGGCCTCCTACCCGGACGGAAAGGTCCACGTCGACCACGCCGAGGGCCGCGCGGAGCTCACCCCGCTCCCCCGCCTGCCCGAACCCGCCGAACACCTCGCCCCCGGCTCCCTCCTCGCCCCCATGCCGGGTAGCGTGCTGCGGGTCGAGGTGGAGCCCGGCGACCGGGTGACCAAGGGCCAGGCGGTCCTCGTCCTCGAGGCGATGAAGATGGAGCACCGGATCACCGCCCCGGCCGACGGCGTGGTGTCCGGCGTACACGTGGAGAAGGGCCAGCAGGTCGACGCGGGAGCCGTGCTGGCGATCATCCAGGAGGGGGACCTATGACAAGCCTGGTGCACCAGGACCTCGCGGGAGGCGTCGCGACGATCACGCTCGACTCGCCGCCCAACCGCAACGCGCTGTCCGTACGCCTGCTCGGCGAGCTGGCCGACCGGCTCGGCTGGGCGCTGGCCGAGCCGGAGGCCAGGGTGATCGTGCTGACCGCCACGGGCACGGTGTTCTGCTCCGGGGCCGACATCAAGGAGCAGCGCGCCTCGGAGGGCCGGCCGGGGGCGCCGGTGACGGCGTCGTTCCCGGAGATCCTGGAGCTGCTCTGGGAAAGCCCGAAGCCGGTCATCTGCCGCCTCAACGGCACCGCGCGGGCGGGCGGGCTGGGGCTGGTGGCCGCGTGCGACTTCGCGATCGCGCCGCTGACGGCGTCGTTCGCGTTCACGGAAGTACGCCTCGGGGTCGCGCCCGCCATGATCTCCGTGCCGGTGCTCAGGAGGCTGGGCGCGCGCGCGGCGGCCGAATACTTCCTGACCGGCGAGGTGTTCGACGCCGCGCGGGCGGCGGAGATCGGGCTGCTGTCGAAGGCCGTGCCGGAGGACGAGCTGGACGCTACCGTCGCCCGCTACGCCGGGATGCTGATGAAGGGCGGGCCGGAGGCCCTGGCGATCACGAAGCGGCTGGTCAGGGAGGTTCCCGGGGTGTCGTTCCAGGAGGGGCTGCGGCGGATGACCGAGCTGTCGGCCGAGCGCTTCACCTCGGAGGAGGGCCAGGAGGGCATCGCGGCCTACATGGAGAAGCGGCCGCCCAAGTGGGTCCCGCCGCAGGTCTGATCATGGTCCTGCGCGTCGCGAACTGCAGCGGCTTCTACGGTGACCGCCTCTCCGCCGCCAAGGAGATGGTCGAGGGCGGGCCGATCGACGTGCTGACCGGGGACTGGCTGGCCGAGCTGACGATGCTCATCCTGGCGGGGAACCGCCTCAAGGGTCGCCCCGGCTACGCCCCGACGTTCCTGCGCCAGCTGGAGGACGTCCTGGGCCCCTGCCTCGACAAAGGCATCAAGATCGTGACCAATGCCGGCGGCCTGGACCCGGAGGGCTGCGCGGAGGCCGTGCACGAGCTGGCCGCCCGCCTGGGCCTGTCCCCCGCCGTCGCCCACGTCACCGGCGACGACCTCACCGGCCGCCCGCTCGACCTGGTCAACGCCGACACGGGCGAGCGCCTCACGGCCACGCCCCTGACCGCGAACGCCTACCTCGGGGGCCGCCCGATCGCGGCCGCGCTGTCGGCGGGCGCGGACGTGGTGGTGACCGGCCGCGTGACGGACGCGGCCCTGGTGACGGGTCCCGGCATCTGGCGGTACGGCTGGGGGCCGGACGACCTCGACCCGCTGGCGGGCTCGGTGGTGGCCGGCCACGTCATCGAGTGCGGCTGCCAGGCCACGGGCGGCAACTACGCGTTCTTCCAGGACGTACCGGACCTCGCGCACTGCGGCTTCCCCCTCGCCGAGCTGCGCGCGGACGGCTCGGCGGTGATCACCAAGCATCCCGGCACGGGCGGCCTGGTCTCGGTCGGCACGGTCACGGCGCAGCTCGTGTACGAGCTGGGCGGCCCGCGCTACCTGGGCCCCGACGTGGTGGCCAGGTTCGACACGATCACGCTGTCGGACGACGGGCCCGACCGGGTGCTGATCTCGGGCGTGCGGGGCGAGCCGCCGCCCGACACGCTCAAGGTGGCCGTCAACTACCTGGGCGGCTACCGGAACACGATGACGCTCGTGCTGACCGGCCTGGACGTGGCGGAGAAGGCGCGGGTGGCGGAGGAGGCGATCTGGGCGCGGATCCCCCGCGAGTCGTTCGACCAGGTGGACGTGACGCTCACGGAGTCGGGCCTGCTGCGGATCACGGTCATGGACGCCGACCCGCGCCGGGCCGGCCGCGCCTTCTCCTCGGCCGTGGTGGAGACGGGCCTGGCCAGCTACCCGGGCTTCTACGGCCTCACGCCGCCGGGCGACGCCTCGCCGTACGGGGTGTACTGGCCGGTCCTGGTGCCCGCCTCAGAGGTCCGCCCCCGGGTGTTCCTGAACGGCCGCGAGCTCCCCGGCACCGGCCCCGCCACCACCGGCGCGCCCGTACCCGGCGCCCCCGCACCCCCTGACCGGGCGGCCGACCCCGGCGCCCCGGAGGCTGTTCCCTCCCCGGCGGGCGATGTCGTGCGCGTCCCTCTGGGCCGCATCGCCGGGGCCCGCTCGGGCGACAAGGGCGGCACCGCCAACCTCGGCGTGTGGACCGACACCCGGGCCCGCTACGACTGGCTGGCCGCCCACCTCACCTCGGACGCCCTCAAACAGCTCCTCCCGGCCCTGAAGGACCACCACATCGACCGCCACGACCTGCCCAACCTCAAGGCGCTCAACTTCGTCGTGCACGGCCTCCTGGGCAGGGGCGTGGCGGCCAGCCCGCGCATGGACCCCCAGGCGAAGGCCCTGGGCGAGGAGCTACGCGCCCGGCCCGTCGACCTCCCGGCGGCCCTCCTCCCCTGACACGGCCCGCCACCCCAGCAGCCCGGCCCCCCGCAGCCCGGCGAGCACCCCCAGCTCCGACACCCGCACCTCGGGCGCCGGCCGGAACCCGAGCCGCGCCGCCAGCCGCTCCCGCAGCGGCCCGACCAGCGCGTCCCCCGCCAGCGACACCCCGCCGCCCACCACGATGGCGGCGGGGTCCAGCAGCAGCGTGTACGTCGCCAGCGCCAGGGCGAGCGCCTCCACCGCCTCCCCCCACACCTCCACGGCCCGGGGATCCCCCGAGGCGGCCAGCCGCACCACCTCCTCGGCCGAGCCCACCCCGCAGCGCGCCGCGACGGCCGAGCCGGACGCGTACGCCGCCAGGCACCCCCGCTGCCCGCACCCGCAGGGCAGCCCGTCCGGCCGCACCGGCACGTGCCCGATCTGCCCGGCCCAGCCGCCCGCACCCCCGTACAGCGCCCCGGACAGCACCACGGCGCCCGCGATCCCCGTGCCGATGGGCAGGTACAGCACGTCCTTCCCGCCCGCCCCGTACGCCAGCTCAGCCTCTCCCGCGGACCGCACGTCATGTCCCAGCGCGACCGGCAGGTCCACGTCCGTGAACGCGGCGGCGGGCACGTCGTGCCACCCGAACGCGGCGGAGAAGACGGCGTGCGTCGGCGTGACCAGCCCCGGCACCGCCAGCCCCACGGCCAGCGGCCGGGCGCCGCCGCGCGGCCGGGCGAGGTCGGCGACGAAGGCGGAGACCGCGGCGATCACCCGATCCGGGCCTTCGGCCCGGGGTGTGGGCCGCCGGTCAAAATCCAGGATTGTCCCATCGCGGGCGATATATCCGCCTTTCATGGTGGTGCCGCCCAAATCAATCGCGGCCACGTAATCCATCCGGATATCCTCCACCCGCACGAGCCCTCGGCACGCAGAAGGACACGCATGACCGTACGCCGACTCACCCTCGACGACCTCGACGACTGCTCCCGCCTGGCCAAGGACCGCGGCTGGCTGCCGGAGCGGCACAAGTGGCGCCTGCTGTTCGAGATCGGCGAGGTGTACGGAATGGACGCCCCCGACGGCGACGGCCTGGCCGCCACGAACATCCTGACCCGCTACGGCGACGACCACGCGGTGATCAGCATGGTCCTGACCGCCTCCAGGTTCGGCAGGCA
This sequence comes from Nonomuraea sp. KM90, assembly GCF_052246675.1. Taxonomy (NCBI): domain Bacteria; kingdom Bacillati; phylum Actinomycetota; class Actinomycetes; order Streptosporangiales; family Streptosporangiaceae; genus Nonomuraea; species Nonomuraea sp. KM90. The sequence goes on from NZ_JBQQCB010000022.1 coordinate 111,200, forward strand.
GGGCCTGGCCCGGCGGCTCATGGAGCACGTGCTGGAGCAGGCGGGCGGGCGCACGGTCTCGCTGTACGCCACCGAGCACGGCCGCCCCCTGTACGAGCGGCTCGGCTTCCGTGTCGTCGGCCGGGCGGCCAAGCACACCGGCGTCTTCAAAGGCGAGCCGTCGGGCCGGACCCGCCCGGCCACGGAGGCGGACCTCGGCCGGATCCTGGAGCTCGACGCCGAGCTGTTCGGCACGGACCGGTCGGCGGCGCTGCGGCGGATGTTCGGCTTCGGGGAGCAGGTGCGCATCGCCGAGGGCGGCTTCGGCCAGTGCTGGCGCAACGACGACAACACGGTCATCGGCCCGGTCGTGGCCAGGGACGAGGAGACCGCCCGCGCCCTGATCGGCGACCTGGCGCTGCACGCGGGCGGCGAGGTGCGCATGGATCTCGACCTGGCCAAGGCCGGCCTGGTCCGGTGGGCGGGCGAGCACGGCATCGGGAGCCCGTGGGAGGTCTCGATGATGGTGCGCGGCGGCGAGCTGCCCGGCGACCGCTCCTGCCAGTTCCTGCCGTACATGCAGGCGCTGGGTTGACCGTGCGCGCGGCGCTCTCGTAGGGTCGGCTACCAGAATATCGTTCTGTCGAAGGGCGGTACATGACCTCCACCCACATCGACGTCGGCGCCATCGACTTCGACGCGCTGGGCGCGTGGATGGACGACCAGGGGCTGCCCGGGGGCCCGATCAGCGGCACCGCGCCGGTCCTGGGCGGCACGCAGAACGTCATGGTCCGCTTCGAGCGCGCCGGCCGCCCGTACATCCTGCGCCGGCCCCCCATGCACACCCGGCAGAAGAGCAACGAGGTGCTGCGCCGCGAGGCGCGGGTGCTCGCGGTGCTGCGCGACACGCCCGTCGCCGCGCCCCGGCTGGTGGCCGCGCAGACCGCGCGGGAGCCGGTGTTCTACCTGATGGAGCCGGTGGCCGGGTTCAACCCCTCGACGGGGCTGCCGGAGCCGCACGCCTCCGACCCGGCGATCAGGCACCGGATGGGGCTGGAGGCCGCGGCGGCGCTGGCCGAGCTGGGGCGGGTCGATCCGGGGCTGCTGCCGGGGTTCGGCCGGCCCGAGGGGTTCCTGGAGCGGCAGGTGCCGCGCTGGCTGAAAGAGCTCGACTCGTACGCGCAGTTCGACGGCTATCCCGGCCCCGACATCCCCGGGCTGCCCGAGACGGCCGACTGGCTCGCCCGCCACCTGCCCCGCACGTTCACCCCGGGCGTCATGCACGGCGACTACCACTTCTCCAACCTCATGTTCGCGTGCGACGGCCCGCGCGTGGCCGCGATCGTGGACTGGGAGATGTGCACGGTCGGCGACCCGCTGCTCGACCTCGGCTGGCTGCTGGCCACCTGGACCATCAACAACACCCACGTGCCGGGGCTGCCGGCGCCGCAGGAGATCGTCTCGTACTACGCGGCGCTGTCGGAGCGGGACCTGTCGGCGATCGACTGGTACGCGGTCATGGCCTGCTTCAAGCTCGGCATCGTGCTCGAGGGCACCCACGCGCGGGCGTTCGCCGGAAAGGCACCGCGGGACATCGGGGATCTTCTGCACGCGACGACGTTGGGATTGTTCGAGCGGGCGCGGGAGTTCATGGACGGTTCACTCGGCTGACCGCCTCCCATCACGATTTCCGGAAAAACGATCTCACCGTTATCCCCGGGACGTACAATTGCGCGCAATTGCATCTGTTCTCGGGGAAGGATCGTCATGCGTATGCGGTTCCTCGGCTCCACCTCGGAGGCGGGCGCCTGCCCCACCTTGTACGAGACCGACCGCGGCACCATCGTCGTCCAAGGTCTGCAAGTCACCGACGCGGAGGCCCTCGCGGACCTGCGCGACGTGCTCGACGGCGAGACCGCGGTCGAGGTGCCCCGCGAGCTCATCACCGAAATCGCCCGCCGCGTCCTTCCCGAGGGCGCGGCAAACGCTTACCCGACCGGCGGAGGAACACCGACGGCTACCAGTTGATCACAATTGCGGCGGGCCCTGGCATGATCGGCTCCCGCAGGTCTAGCCTCTTGCGGCGTGACGTCCTTTCAGCAGGCGCGCATCGACCTCGGCAGCCAGCTACGTCAGCTGCGCGAGGCCGCCCACCTGTCGGGCAAGGAGCTGGCCGAGCGGCTGCGCTGGCAGCCGTCCAAGGTCTCGCGCCTGGAGAACGCCCGGCAGACCGCTACCGAGGATGACGTGGTCGTGTGGGCGCAGGCCGTCGGCGCCTCGCCCGACACGACCGACGAACTGATCAGGCAGTCGATCGCGCTGCTGGAGCGGCACGACGACTGGAAACAGCGCCACCGCAGCGGCCTGGCGGCGATCCAGGAGGACGTGCGCGACCTGGAGGCGCGCACGAAGCTCTTCCGCGTCTTCGAGCCGGGCATCATCGTGGGCCTGCTGCAGACCTCCGAATACGCCCGGCACGTGTTCCGCAAGGTCAAGCGGCTCTACAGCGCCGCCGACCAGATCGACGCGGCGGTGCGGGTGCGGATGCAGCGCCAGGAGATCCTGTACGACCGGACGCGGACGTTCAGGTTCGTGGTGACCGAGGCGGCGTTGCGCACGTCCCTGGCTCCGCCCGAGGTGATGCGCGGCCAGCTCGACCGCCTGCTCGCGGTGAGCACGCTGCCGAACGTGGAGTTCGGGGTGATCCCGTTCGGCACCGAGCTGCCGGCCAACCCGATCAACGGGTTCTGGATCTACAACGAGGCCATGGTGGCCGTCGCCACGATGACGAAGGACCTGATCCTGCGCGACCCCGATGACATCGCCTTCTACGTGCGGGCCTTCGACGATTACGCCAAGGTGGCCGAGTTCGAGGAAACCGGGCGGGAGGTCATCATCGACATTCTTCACGAATACCGGAAACAAACTCCACATTAACCGCAGCAATTGCTTGCCTCCCACCGCAAGATCGTGCAATTCTGTGCGAGACGTTGCGGAGGTGACGCATGATGCTTGATACCGCGCTCTGCCTCGAGCGGTTCGCGTGGCACGCGGGTCGGCACGCCGACCTGTCGGTCCATCGCCTCGCGCTGTCGAGCGACCCCGCCTACGTGTCGGTCCGCAATCGCTTCTCGGCCACCCTCGCGGAGACCGTGACCTGCTCCGACGAGGGCGCCTTCATCACGTCGTGGGGCTACCGCCTGGGCACCACGGAGGACGTCGAGTCCGCCGCCGCCCGCCTCGCCTTCCTCCTGGCCGCGCTGCCCGCCTGAGCGGGTGGCGTCACGGGGTCCTGAAGGGGATGTTGAGCCAGGGGCTGTTCGGGTCGGTCGTCAGGATCCGATGGGCGTCGAGCATCTCGCCGTACCAGTCACCGAACTCCTCCTCGTCGAAGTGGAGGCAGCGCCCCAGGATGTAGGCGGCCGAGAAGTCCTCCCAGGACCGGTAGTTGATCCGGCTGACCCGTCCGGCGTGCAGCACGGCCCGCTCGGCCTCCTCCAGGCTGCAGTAGCGGGCGCCGAGTCCCCAGCGGGCCATCTTCGAGGCCCGCCCGTAGTCCCACGCCTCCACCGACTGGACGAACCTGCCCTCGGCGAGCAGCCCGTCCGCACGGAACCGCGCCTCATATCGGGTGATGCGTCCGATGAGCCGTTGCGCCCCGGCGACCTGGGCCTCCGCCTCGGCGTCGCCGAGGGGGCCGGGCCCTGGAGCGTCCTCGCTCAGGCGACTCCGAAGGACGCGGGAGGTCACGTTCCGCCAGTGGTCCACCTCGACCACGCCGCCGAAGTCGCGGGCCAGGGTCCGGCGGACGCCCAGCACGAACTCCCAGACCGGGCTGCTCATCCGGCCGCCGAGAAGGGCCTCCTGCGCGCTCTGCCACCCTTCCCGGCCGGTGATGTCCCACCACTCCCGTAGACGCCTCCGCTCACGGACGTAGCCGGTGCCGTGCCAGCCCATCGCGTTCCAGAGGGAGCCGTTGCTGACGCACAGGAGCGCCCCGCAGGCGAGCCCATGAGCCACCGGGCCGTGGAGCGGGCCTCCGGACCACAGGGTCCGCAGCTGGTTGCGGCGGGGATACGTCGCCCGCTCGGCGTGCCGGCGCCAGGCCTGCCGATGGGCGGCGGTCGCGGGGAAGAACGCCTCACAGGGGGTGCCGGGGTTGATCGCCAGCCACTCGTCGTCCTGCGGCCAATCCTGCACGAGTTGCGCCAGATCGGTCAGGAAGAAGACCGGGTCGGGCACGGGCGCCGGGAGCATCCCGTCGGTGAAGAACGCGAGGCACCTGGCGCCGTGCCGGGGGCCCCAGTGGGCGGTGTTGAAACGGATCCAGCCGGGCTTCGCGTCGGCCTGGGCGCGCGTCATCGCGTGATAGAGGTTCGCGGTGGCGAGGACGTCGAAGTACGCGGCCCAGTCGCCGTGCGTCTTGGCGTCGTACAGACGGTGTTCGATCTCGGTGGGCGCCCGCCAGGGAGGGGCGGGCGCCGCCGCTCCTCCCATGAGTGGTGCACCCTGGTCCGTAGTGAGATCATGCCCCGTCCCCATGCCGCCGTAGATTACCGGCGTTCCCCCTCACCCGGCGGCCACGGGCGCCGTCGCTAGCAGCCCGCCTTGTAGAGCACCTTCTGCACCTCGGGCTGATCCACGTTGTCCGCGGTGACGATCGTGGCCTCGGTCGGGATCGACGGCGTCACCTGCTGCCCCCGCACCGCCGCGACCGCCTGCTCGACCCCCTTGGCCCCGATGTCCCCGGGGAGCTGCGCGATCAGGGCCTGCACGACGCCGTCCTTGAGCTGCTTGACCTGCGCCGGCCCCGCGTCGAAGCCCACCATCTTGACCTGCCCGAGCTTGCCGGCCTGCTGGAGCGCCGAGCCCGCCCCGGTGGCCGAGTTGAGGTTCGCGGCGAAGATGCCGGCCAGGTCGGGATCCTTGGCCAGGGCCGCGTTCACGATCCTGGACGCCTCACCGACGTCGTTGTGCGAGTACTGGACGCCAAGGGAGGACATGCCTGGATGGCTCGCCTTGATCTCGTCCTCGAACCCCTTGATCCGCGCGTCCACGGTGCTGACCCCCGGATCGGTGGAGATCACCAGCACCTTTCCCTTGCCCCCGATCTGCTCCGACAGCGCCTTGGCCGCCGCCGCGCCGCCCTTGAGGTTGTCGGTGCTGATCCTCGACAGGCCGATGCTCTGGTCCTCGACCACCGTGTCCACCAGGATGATCTTGATGTTCTGCTGCTTGGCCTGGGTCAGCGGCGCGATCATGGCCTTGACGTCGGTCGGCGCGATGAGCAGGGCGTCCGGGCGCCCCGCCACGACCGAGTTCACGATCGGCGTCTGCAACGTGGGGTCGAACTTCTGCGGCCCCTGCACGTCCAGCGCCACGCCCAACTCCTTGGCCTTGGCCCGCGCCCCGCACGCCATGGTCTCGTAGAACTCCTCCCCCGCCAGCCCCTGCACGAGCGCCACCCTGACCTGGCCGGAACCACCACCGCCCCCGTCACCGCCGCACGCGGTGATCATCAACAGCGCTCCTCCGAGAACGGCCATGGCCTTGCGCATGGTGGTGCCTCCTTGATTCCTACTGGTCGCGGGCCCTGCGCCTCCACTGGTCCACGTAGACGGCGGCGACGAGCACGGCGCCCACCACCACCTGCTGCCAGAACGGCCGTACACCGAGGATCTGGAAGCCGTTCTGGAGCACGACGGGGATGAACACGCCGATGACCGTGCCGGCCACCGTGCCGACCCCGCCGAACAGGGAGGTGCCGCCGATCACCACCGCCGCGATGGCCTGGAGGTTGTCGGTGGAGTGCGCGGACACGCCGGTGATGCCGTACTTGGCCAGCGACAGGTGCCCCGCCAGCCCGGCCAGCAGCCCGGCCAGGCCGTACACCTTGATCAGATGCCGCCGCACGGCCACGCCGCCGCGCCGGGCGGCCTCGGCGTTGGAGCCGATGGCGTACGTGTGGCGCCCGAACCGGGTGTACGCGAGCGCCAGGGCGAGGACGGCGGTGATCGCCGCACAGATCCACACGATCAGCGGCACCCCGAGCCACCGCGCCAGCCCCAGCCCCAGATTGAGCTCACCCGGCGCCCGCAGATCCACTCCCCCGGTCAGCAGCAGCGCCCCGCCCAGCGACATCCCCAGAGTCCCCAGCGTCACGATCAGCGCCGGAATCCGCCCCAGCGCGACGAGCACCCCGTTCACCACCCCCCACCCAAGCCCGGTCACCAGCGCCCCCAGAGCCCCCAGCAGCAGCGACCCCGTCCCCTCGACCACCTTCACCGCCACCACGGCGGAGAACACCAGCACACCGCCCACCGACAGATCGATCCCCGCCGTAATGATCACGAACGTCATCCCGGTGGCCAGCAACAGCAGGATGGCAGCGTCACTCGCCAGGTTGAGCAGATTGAACGAGGTGGGGAACGACCGCGGCGCCAGCACGGAGAACGCGACGACCAGCGCGACCAGCACCAGCCCGATCCACACGACCTGCAACTCCCCCAACCGCCGCACGCCCGCCCCACCGGCCACCTGCCCCCGAACCCCCACCGCCCGCCTCACGCCCGCCCCTCCAGCCCCGTGGAGCCGAGCCCGTCCTGCCGCTCATCACCGGCCCGCTGCTCGACCGCCCCGGTCATCGCCCCGACCAGTTCCTCCATCGACACCCGCGCGGTCTCGAACCGGGCCACCCGCCGCCCTAGCCGCAGCACCTCCACCCGATCGGACACCGCCATCACATCCGGCATGTTGTGACTGATCAGCACCACCGACACACCCGCGTCCCGCACACCGCGGATGAGATCGAGCACCCGCCGCGTCTGCACCACGCCCAGCGCCGCCGTCGGCTCGTCCATGAACACCACCCGCCGCGCCCACGTCACGGCCCGCGCCACGGCGACCCCCTGCCGCTGCCCACCCGACAAGGTGGACACCGGCGCCCCCTGAGACGCCAACCGCACACCGAGCCGCTCACACGCCTCCCGCGTCTCCCGCCGCATCCCCGCGTTGTCCAGCACCCCGAACCACCCGAGCAGCCCCGGCTTGAGCCGCTCCCTCCCCAGAAAGAAATTGGCCGCCGGACTGAGATCAGCGCACAACGCCAGATCCTGATAAACGGTCTCGATCCCGATCCTCCGGGCATCCTCCACCGCCCCGAACACCACGGCCTCGCCATCGAACTCGATCGTCCCGCCATCCGGCCGCTCCACCCCGGACAGGATCTTCGCCAGCGTCGACTTGCCGGCCCCGTTGTCCCCGATCAACGCGACGACCTCGCCCACCCCCAGGCTGAAGTCCGCTCCGCGGAGCGCCTCGACCTGGCCGTAGCTCTTCACGATCCCGCGGGCGTCGATCAACAGTCCGGCCATACGACCATCAAGAAACGCCCTGACATCGTTGTCAACCCAAACCGGCCACCAACTGTCTTCGCGCCACGCGGATTCGCACCACGGACCGGAAGTCCCGCGAGAAACGGAAGGGCGGGTCCGCCTGATGTGCGGGCCCGCCCTAACTGAAGGGGTCTGGTCAGTTGACGTCGAGCTTGCGCTGGATGGCGATGAGGATGTGCATCATCTCCGTGTGACCCTCTTGCAGCCCATCGACCTTGGCGTCCAGCCTGTCGACTTTGACCTCGAGGTTGTCGACCTTGGTCTCCAGAACGCCGACCCTGCCGTCGAGGAGCTTGACCTGCTCGGCCACCCCGTCGATCCGCTCGTTGAGCTGGGTGGCCACCCCGTCGATCCGCGCGTTGAGCTGGGTGGCCACCCCGTCGATCCGTCCGTTGAGCTGGGTGGCCACGCTGTCGATCCGTCCGTTGAGCTGCTCGCCCATGGCGATCTGGTCTGCGCGGAGCCGGACGAACTCGTTTTCCACCGCCGTGCAAACCTGGAGGCCGATTTCCTTGAAGCTCAAGATGATCTCCCTTACCGTGAGGGTAAGGGACCGGGGATGGTGAGAATCTCCGGTCCCGCTTCTTTGCCTAGAGAATACGCCTCCAGGCATTAGCAGGCGACCCTGATCGAAAAAAGATTCCCCTGGTCAGGGGCTATTTAGGATCATAAATTCGGACGAATCTCCCTATAAATAGGCGAAGAATTTTCGCTGTTATACCCGACAGTATCCACTCTTCAACAACGATGGGCGGGGCACCGTCATGGCGCCCCGTCCTCGCCTATTTTGCGCAGTCGTAGAGCCCGTCCTGACCGTCCACCGCCGTGCAGTTCTCCTGGACCCAGCTCGTCACCTCGGTATTGCCCCGCCCCGGGCCGCCGCCGCTGCCGCTGATGTCCGACATGACGAACCGCAGCTGGCCCGAGGAGACCAGGGACCGCAGTCGGACCACGGTCATGGCGGGGTCGCTGCCGGTGAAGCCGCCCATGGCGATGACGGGCTCGTGGGTGGACAGGATCAGCCCGGACGCCTGCTGAGCGCTGTTCACCGCGACCAGCCACGTGGCGTTGCCCTGGTTGGCCACCAGATATTTGGCCGTCGCGTCGCTGACGCCGCCGCCGGGGCCGCCGCGGCCCGTGAAGCCGGACCGGCCGCCGCCTGGTTGTTGCGCGGTGCTCGGCTGTCCGTTCTGGCTGTTGCCACGTTGTTCCGCGGCGCCCGAGTCGCCGGGTTGGGTCGTGCCGTTCGGCTGGGCGGTGTCGTTCGGCTGGGGGCTCCGGTCGCCAGGGAGCTGGGCGCCGCCGGGCATTCCCCCTGGGCGCCCGAAGCCCGTTCCGCCGCCCGTCGAGGGGTCGGCGGTCGGGTTGGAGCCGTTGATCTGCGACTGCAGCGGCGTCACCGCGTACGCCGCCGGCCCGGCCAGGCCGGCGACCACGGCGGCGGCCAGTGCGATCGCCGCCACCCGCAGCGTCACCTGTGCCCGCAACCGAGCCAGTACGAGCACCACCACGGCCACCAGGGTCGCCCCGAGCACGACCCAGGCCAGCCACGGCACCCACTCCGGCGTACGGCGCAGCACCACGAACGACCACACCCCCGTCACGGCCACCGCCGGCGGCAGCACCCAGCCCCAAGCCCGCGCCCCCCGGTACGCCCGCCACATCACCACCGCCCCCATCCCGCACAACGCCGCCACCGCCGGAGCCATGGCCGTGGTGTAGTACGGGTGGAAGGTTCCGCTGGAGAAGCTGAATACCGCGTAGTGGACGACCAGCCAGCCGCCCCACACCAGCCAGGCCGCCCCGGAGGGCCCGCTGAAGGGCAGCCGCCGCAGCCGGACGAGGACCGCGAAGGCCAGCGCCACCACGCAGAACGGCAGCAGCCACGAGATCTGCCCGGCCAGGATGTCGTTGAACAGCCGCCCGGCCCCGGACTCACCGCCGAAGCCGCCGAAGCCGCCGCCTCCACCTCCCCCGAAGCCGCCGTTGCCCCGGCTCTGGCCGAAGATGCGGCCGAGCCCGTTGTAGCCGATCACCAGGTCCCGGACGGTGTTGTCGGTGGACCCGCCGATGTACGGCCGGGAGTCCTCGGGCCACAGGTCGGCGATGACCATCCACCAGACGCTCGACACCACCAGCACGACCCCGGCCGCCAACAGGCGCCCCATCCGCCGCGGCCACGTCCCCCGGGCGCACACCAGGTACGCGAGCGCGAACGCCGGCACCACCAGGTACGCCTGCAACATCTTGGCGTTGAACCCCAGCCCCACGAAGAAGGCCGCCAGCAGCAGCGACCGCAGCCGCCCGGTCCGCAGCGCCTCCAGGCAGAACCAGGCCGCCAGTGCCAGGAGGAGGACGAGGACGGTGTCGGGGTTGTTGTCCCGGTTGATGGCCACGGTGATCGGGGTGAGGGTCATGACGACGGCCGCGATGAGGGCTCCGACGTGGGCCATGTGTTCCCCGGCCGCCACCCGGCTTCCAGCCGCTACCGGGCCTTCAGGGGTGCCCGAAGTGGCGAAGGTGCCCGAAGTGGCGAAGGTGGCAGAAGTGGCGGTGGTGGAGGTGGTGGAGGTGGTGGAGGTGGCTGAGGGGTCAGCCGTACGTGCGGCGGAGAAGGACCGGCGGACCGCCGAGTGGACCAGCCCCACCGCAGCCACCCCCGCCAGGGCCTGCGGCAGCAGCATGCTCCACGTCCCGTACCCGAAGATCCGCCCCGACAGCCCCATCACCCACAGCGCCAGCGGCGGCTTGTCCACGGTGATGAAGGACCCGGCGTCGATGGCGCCGAAGAAGAACGCCTTCCAGCTCTGCGTCCCGGACAGGACGGCGGCCGCGTAGTACTCGTTGGCGTCGCCGCTCAGCCCCCACGCGTACAGGACGAACGCCGCCGCCAGCACCCCCCACAGGGCGGGGCGCGACCAGCGCGGGTCGGACGCGGCGCCCAGGAACACGCGGGCGGCCAGGCCGCGCGTGGCGGTGGCTCGGTGGCCGGCCCGCGTCGCGGTGACGGTCATCGGGTGGCCTTCCTGTTGGGGTTGACGACGGCCTTCCTCTTGGGGTTGAAGACCCAGACGCGCAGCAGCAGGAACCGTACGAGCGTGGCGGCCGCGTTCGCGACGATGACCGCGACCAGCTCCACCCCGTGCGAGACCCCGGCGGGCAGCAGCGACAGGCTCCCGGAGGTCAGCACGAGCCCGACCAGGAACGCGATCAGCCCCTCGAACTGGTGCCGCATCGCCCCGCCCGGGCCCCTGACGCCGAAGGTGAAGCGGCGGTTCGCGGCGGTGTTGGCCACGGCCGTGACCAGCAGCGCGACCGCGTTGGCCGCCAGCGGCGGGACGACCTGGCGCAGCAGGGAGTACAGCAGCAGGTACGCCAGCGTGCTGATCACCCCCACGATCGCGAACCGGGGCAGCTGCCGCGCCATCCCCTTCGGCAGCTCGGCCCGCGAGACCCGGGCGGGGACGGGGATGCGCGCCGCGCCGGCCAGCGTCCTGCGCCCCACCCTCGCCAGGCCGCGCAGGTCGTCCAGCGCGGTCCGCACGATGTCCACCCGGCTGTCCGGATCGTCCACCCAGTCGACGGGCACCTCGTGGATGCGCAGCCCGTGGCGCTCGGCCAGGAGCAGCAGCTCGGTGTCGAAGAACCACTGCTCGTCCTCGACACCGGGCAGCAGGGCCTGGGCGATCTCCGTACGGACGGCCTTGAAGCCGCACTGCGCGTCCGAGAACCCGGCGCCCATGCCGAGGCGGAGCAGCAGGTTGTACGAGCGGGAGATGAACTCGCGCTTGGGCCCCCGCTCCACCCGCGACGCCCTGGCCAGCCGGGTGCCGATGGCCAGGTCGCTGTGGCCCGACAGCAGCGGCGCCACCAGCGGCAGGAACGCGTCCAGGTCGGTCGACAGGTCCACGTCCATGTAGCTGACGACGTCGGCCTCGCTGCGCGACCAGACCCGGCGCAGTGCCCGCCCGCGCCCCTTCTCGTCGAGGCGCACGGCGCGTACGTGGGGCAGCTCCCTGGCCAGCTCGGTGGCCAGCTGCCAGGTGTTGTCGGTGCTGGCGTTGTCGGCGATCGTGATGCGGAAGCCGTAGGGGAAGTTCCCGGTGAGGTACGTCTGCAGCCGGGTGACGCCGGCCCTCAGCGCCCGCTGCTCGTTGTGGACCGGGACGACCACCTCGACCAGGCGTGTCCGCACTGCTGTTGTCTCCATGCAGTAAGGACACTTTTTGGGTCTTTAAGGTGACTTATCCGTTTCTGAGCTACGGATGAGAGTTCCCGGCAGCTCCATGGTCGCGATGGCGCCACCACCTGGGGCGTTGGCCAGCCGCACCGTACCGCCGGCCTCCGCGACGGCCTGCGCCACGATCGCCAGCCCCAGACCGGAACCCGGCAGGCCACGGGCCGACGGCGAGCGCCAGAACCGCTCGAAGACGTGCGGCAGCTCCTCCTCGGGCAACCCGGGACCGTGGTCGCGGACCGTCAGGCGGCCGTCGCTCAGCCGCACCTCCACCTGGCCGCCGGGGCTGAACTTGGCGGCGTTGTCGATGAGGTTGAGCACGGCGCGTTCGAGCGAGGTGGCGCTGCCCACGACGTACCAGGGCGTGAGGTCGATGGTGACCTCGGCGCCGCGCAACCTGGCCCGCTCGACGGCGGCGGTGACCACCTCGTGGAAGGCCAGCTCGACGTGCGGCTCGTGGTCGGCGTCGCCCCGGGCCAGCTGGAGCAGGTCGGCGACGAGCGTGGACAGCTCGGCGAACTGGGCCTTCACGTTGACCAGCAGGCGCTCCTTGGCGCCCGGGTCGAGGCTGCGGCCGGTCTGCTCGCTGCGCAGCAGCAGGTCGATGTTGGTGCGCAGGGTCGTGAGCGGGGTGCGCAGCTCGTGTCCGGCGTCGGCGACGAGCTGCTGCTGGCGCTCGCGCGAGCCGGCCAGGGCGGCGGTCATGGCGTTGAAGGAGGAGGACAGGCGGGCGATCTCGTCGGTCCCCGTGACGGGGATGCGCGTGTCGAGGTCCTCGGTCTGCGCGATGTGCTCGACCGCCCTGGTCAGGTCGCCGACGGGGCGCAGGGCGGAGCGGGAGATGGCGAGCCCGGCCATGGCCGCGCCGAGGACACCGAGCACGGTGATGCCCACCAGCGTGAGGCCGGCGATCCGCATCGTGCGCTGGATGTACCCGAAGGGCCTGGCTTCCATGACCGCGACGCCGGGTCTGAAGTTGATCGTCACCACGCGGACGTACTTGCCGTCACGCGTGGTGCCGTAGCGGTAGACCGGTTCACAGGGCTCGAAGGCCTGCGCGTCCTGGTGGTAGTCGGGCACGATCGGAGAGTGGCCGAGCGAGCAGGTGGTCCCGTCGGCGAACAACAACGTCGCCAGGCCGTCGGCGAACGGGCCCCGCGTGCCCTCCGGCGTGCAGTTGCGCTCCAGGAACTCCTTGTCGCCCTGCTTCAGGGACTCCAGGATGCTCTGGTCGAAGTTGCCCCGGAGCCGGTCCTGCAGGATGAAGTAGGACGCGCCGGCACACGTCGCGATGGCCACCGCCACGGCCACCGTGACCAGGAGCGTCAGCCGCGTCCGCAGGCTGCCGCGTCTGGCCAGGGCCGTGAGGCGAGCCCGCCAGGCGCCGCCGCTCACTGCGTGGCCCGGAGCACATAACCCACCCCGCGCACGGTGTGGATCACTCGCGGCTCGCCCCCGGCCTCGGTCTTGCGCCGCAGGTACATCACGTAGACGTCGAGCGAGTTGGATGTCGGCTCGAAGTCGAAGCCCCACACCTCGCTCAGGATCTGGTCCCTGGTCAAGACCTGGCGCGGGTGCGCGAGGAACAGCTCCATCAGCAGGTATTCGGTCCTGGTCAGGTCGAGCCGGCGCTCGCCGCGCGTGACCTCCCTGGTGGCCGGGTCCATGCGCAGGTCACCGTACGAGAGCGAGTCGCCCTCGGGGGTGCCCGCGCTGAGCGCGCCCCGCCGCAGCAGGGCCCGCACCCTGGCCAGCAGCTCGTCCAGCTCGAACGGCTTGACCAGGTAGTCGTCGGCCCCGGCGTCGAGCCCCGACACCCGGTCCCCGACCGCGTCGCGGGCGGTGAGCATGAGGACGGGGACGTGGTTGCCCGACGCGCGCAGCCTGCGGCAGGCGGTCAGCCCGTCGAGACGCGGCATCATGACGTCGAGCAGCACGGCGTCGTAGGGCTCCGCCGCCACGGCGGCCAGCGCCTCCTGCCCGTCGTCGGCCGTGACGACCTTGTAGCCCTCGAACTCCAGGCTCGACTGCAGCGCCTCGCGCAACGCGGGCTCGTCGTCAACCACCAGCAACCGTGCGGGCTCACTCATGCTTACAAACGCTAGGGCTTCATCATGAAAACGTGATGAGGGACCTCACTCGGGTTTCGTGAGGATCACCACATGACGGGCATCGCTTTGAGCCCGAAGATGGCCCCATCGTACTTGGCCGGCAGCTCCTCGTCGGCCATCGTGACCCGCAGGCCGGGGACCCGCTCGAACAGCGTGCGCAGCGCGATCTCCAGCTCCGCCCGCGCCAGGTTCTGGCCCAGGCACTGGTGGACGCCGTACCCGAAGGCGACGTGGTGGCGGGCGCCGCGCTCGACGTCGAACGCGTCGGGCCGCTCGAACGCGCGCTCGTCCCTGTTGGCGGAGGCGCCGAGCACGAAGAGGCCCTCGCCCTTCCTGACGAGCTGCCCGCCGATCTCCTGGTCCTCGGTGGCCACGCGGTAGAACGCCACCCAGTCCACCACCGAGTGGTAGCGCAGCAGCTCCTCGACCGCCGCCGGCCAGCCGCCAGGGTTCGCGCGCAGGGCGGCGAGCTGGTCCGGGTGGCGCAGGAGGGTGAGCGCGGCCAGCGGGATCATGTTGGCGGTCGTCTCGTGACCGGCGACGAGCAGCAGGAACATCACCCCGACGAGCTCGTCGCGGGTGAGCTGCCCGCCGGCGATCAGGCGGCCCAGCAGGTCGTCCCCGGGGGCGGCCGTGGCCGTGGTGACCAGGTCGTCGAGGAAGCCCCTGATCTCGAACATGGCGGCGTGCCGCGCCTGCGGGTCCGACGCGGGGTCGATCATCGTACGGGTACGCGACTGGAAGAACTCGCGGTCGGCGTACGGGACCCCGAGGAGCTGGCAGATGACCAGCGAGGGCAGGGCCAGCCCGTACGCCGCCACCAGGTCCGCCTCCCGGCCCTGGGCCAGCATGTCATCGATGAGCCGGTCCGCGAGCCGCTGGATCCCCGGACGCAGGTCCCTGACGCGCCTGACCGTGAACTCGGGGATGAGCAGCCGGCGGAACCTGCCGTGCTCGGGCGGGTCGAGGTCGATGAAGTGGCCGATCGCGAACTGCTCGTACGCGGCGGCCTCCTCGGGCGTCGGGGGGTCGGGGCTGAAGGCGGCGTTCGGATGGCCGGGGGTGGCCGGGCTCGTGCTGATGCCCGCGCCGGCCAGGACCTGCTTGGCCTCGGCGTGGCGGGTGACGAGCCACACGTCGCCGCCGGGGAGCGAGGCCCGTACGAGCGGGGCCTGCTCGCGCATCCGCTCGTACTCGGGCGGCGGCGCGAACGGGCACGTGCGCTGGACAGGGAAGGTCTGAGCCATAGTCTGCTCCCTACAAGCCGGATCGCATTGCTTACTTACGCGAAAGTAAGCAATGGAGAGGCCGGTCGTCAAGTGAAGGAGTGGAATGGCCGGGCGGCGGACGGACACACGAGAGCGGATCCAGCAGGTGGCGCTGGAGCTGTTCGCCGAGCGGGGATACGACAAGACCACGCTGCAGGAGGTGGCGGAGCGGCTGGAGATCACCAGGCCGGCGCTCTACTACCACTTCCGGACGAAGGAGGCGATCCTCGCCAGCGTGGTCGAGCGGCTGGGCGAGTCGATCGACGAGCTGGTGGCGTGGGCCAGGGAGCAGCCGAAGACGGCGGAGGCCCGGCTCGAGATCCTGCGGCGGATCTCGGGGCTGCTGGCGGATCAGTGGCGGCCGCTGTTCAGGTTCGCGCAGGTGAACCAGGGGGCCATGCGGGAGAACCCGGCCGGCGAACGGCTGCAGAGCGGGATGCTCAGCATGTTGTCGCTGCTGAGCGTGCCGGGGGCGGACGCGGTCAAGCAGTTCGAGGCCAGGCTGGCCGTGCTCGCGGTGATACTCGGGAGCATGCCGCTCCTTTTCGACCTGGAACTGGGCGACGCGGAGCGGGCCGAGGTGGCGATGGAGGTGGCCACCAAGCTCATCGCGGACGATTAACGGCCGAGCACGGCCATCGCGGCATTGTGGCCGCCGATTCCGCTGACGCCACCGCCCCTGCGGGCGCCCGCGCCGCACATGAGAATGCGTTCGTGCTCGGTTTCCACGCCCCAGCCGCCTTTTTCCGCGTACGGCCAGCTCAAGTCGGTGTGGAAGATGTGGCCGCCGGGGAGGCCGGCGTCCCGTTCGAGGTCGACCGGGGTTTTGGCCTCGACGCACGGGGTGCCGTCGGGGGCGGCGAGGAGGCATTCCTCGATGGGTTCGGCCAGGACCGCGTTGATGGAGGCGAAGGTGGCGTCCAGCGCCATTTTCCGGGCTTTCTCTGGGTTTTTCCGGAAAAGTCGGGCGGGCATGTGCAGGCCGAACAGCGTCATCGTCTCGGCCCGGCCCCTCAGCTCGGGGCCGAGAATGGACGGGTCGGTCAGTGAATGGCAATAGACCTCGGCGGGCGGCAATTCCGGAATTTCCCCCCGGTCTGCCTGCGCGTACGCGGTGGCGAGCTGGTCGCGCCCCTCGTTGATGTGGAACGTACCGCTGAAGGCCGCCCTCGGGTCCACGGACGTGTCCTTCAGCCGGGGCAGCCGCGTGAGCACCATGTTGACCTTGAGCTGCGCGCCCTCCGGCGTCGCCACGGGCCGGCCCAGCAGCCGGTCGAGCACGGCGGGCGGCAGGTTGACCAGCACGTGGCGGCCGTTCACCGTGTGCTCGCCGTCCTCCGCCACGTACGTGACCTCACCGGACGGCGCGATGCCGACGATCTCGGCGCCGGTCCTGATCTCGGCGCCCGCCCGCCTGGCCGCCGCCTCCAGCGCGCCCGAGACCGCGCCCATGCCGCCGACGGGGACGTTCCACTCGCCGGTGCCGTCGCCGATCACGTGGTAGAGGAAGCACCGGTTGGCCAGCAGGTCGGTGGCGGGGTCGGCGAACGTGCCGATCAGCGCGTCGGTGAGCACGACCCCGCGCACGAGGTCGTCGCGGAACCGCTCGGCCACCGTCTCGCCGATCGGCTGCGCGAACAGGTCGCGCCACGCCTGCGGCCCGACCAGCCGCTCGACCTCGGCCTGGGTGGGAAGGGGTTGGAGGAGGGTGGGGGCCAGGGCCTGCGCCACCTCGGCGGTCATGGCGTAGAAGCGCCGCCACGCCTCGCGGTCGGCCTCGCCGCCCGTCACGCTGCGGAACGAGGCCGCCGTACGCAGGTCGTCCTCGTTGTCGACGAGCAGGCCGGTGTCGCCCTTGGGGGTGTAGGAGGCGTAGCGGCGGCGGCGCAGCTCCAGGTCGAGGCCCAGGTCGCGGACGATCCTGGTGGGGAGGAGGCTGACGAGGTAGGAGTAGCGCGAAAGGCGCACGTCGACGCCGGGGAACGCCCGGGCGGAGATCGCCAGGCCGCCCACGTGGGCGTACCGCTCCAGCACCAGCACCCGCCGTCCGGCCCCGGCCAGGTACGCCGCCGCGACCAGCCCGTTGTGCCCGCCTCCGGCCACCACCACGTCATACGTTCCCACCCTTCGCACCCTACGACCCACCCCACCCTCGCCACCAGGGCGGGGCGGGTCAGGCACCATGGCCAGGGCGGCGGCTCAGCGCGCGGCGGCTCAGCGCGGCGGGGTCAGGGGCGGGGGCGGGTGGGTCCGGGG
>NZ_JBQQCB010000023.1:0-126627 GCF_052246675.1 Nonomuraea sp. KM90
GCCCTGAACATCATCTGGACCCTGGGCAGCGTCGCCGCCGTCGTCACCGGAGCCGCGGAGTTCACCACGATCGGCGCCATCTGGGCCATCGCCCAGGCCCTGGTGGTGGCCGGCTTCGCCGAGCTGCAGATCACCGGCCTGCGCAAGAGCCGCGTCAAGTAACCCGCCGAACCACGTACCGAGAAGGAAACCACCGTGAACCTCATCGACCGTTACGTCGCCTGCTGGAACCAGACCGACCCCGAGGCCCGCGCCAAGGCCGTGGCCGAGCTGTGGACCGAGGACGCCACCTACACCGACCCCCTCGCGGACGTCGCCGGCCACGCCGGGATCGCCGCCGTGATCGAGGGCGCGCAGGGCATGTTCCCCGGCCTGGTCTTCGCCCCCGGCGAGGTGTACGACGCCCACCACCACACCGCCCGCTTCACCTGGCACCTGGGCCCGGCGGGCGGGGAGCCGGTCGCGGTCGGGTTCGACGTGGTGGAGCTGGCCGAGGACGGCAGGATCCGCAAGGCCCTCGGCTTCCTGGACAAGGTCCCGTCCTGACCTTCCCGCAGGCGGCCCCCGGAACGGATTCCGGGGGCCGCTTTCGTGCGCGGGAAATGATTTGCCCCAGACACTACGTCTGTCGGACAATTTCCACTCGTGCTGCCTGGAGTGAGACGCCTTCTTCGTCACCTTTCGCTGGACCTGAGCCCGCTGCGCGATTCGCGCGACTACCGGTTGCTCTTCGGGTCCGGGGTCATCACCATGTTCGGCACGATGATCTCCATGGTCGCGGTGCCGTACCAGATGAAGGAGCTGACGAACTCCTACCTGGCGGTCGGCCTGGTGAGCCTGGCGGAGTTCGTGCCGATGGTGGTGTGCGGGCTGTGGGGCGGCACCATCGCGGACGCGCTCGACCGCCGTAAGATCATCTTTCTGAGCGAGGTGGGCCTCCTGGTGACCTCCGCGGCCCTGATGATCAACGCGATGCTGCCCGAGCCGCAGATCTGGGTCCTGTACGTGATGGGCGCCCTCGCCACCGGCATGGGCTCCCTGCAACGGCCGAGCCTGGAGGCGGCGATCCAGCAGGTCGTCAAGCACGAGCAGCAGAGCGCCGCCGCGGTGCTGTCGAGCCTGCGCTGGAACTTCGGCGCCATCGTGGCCCCGGCCCTGGGCGGCCTCATGCTGACGGCGTGGGGCACGGCGTCCGCGTACGCCCTGGACACGCTGACCTTCGTGCTGTCGCTCGCGCTGCTGTGGCGGGTCAGGTCGATCCCGCCCGCCGCGGACGCCGCGCCCGCGTCGCTCAGCTCGCTGGTCGAGGGCGTGCGGTACGCGGTGGGGCGCCGCGACCTGATGGGCACGTACCTGGTGGACATCGCCGCGATGGTGTTCGCCATGGCGACGGCGCTGTATCCCTTCCTGGCCGACGAGCTGCGGGCGCCGGAGGCGCTCGGGCTGCTCTATTCGGCCGCCGCGGTCGGCGCCCTGATCGCCTCCGTCACCGGCCGCTGGACGGCGCGGGTGCAGCGCCAGGGCCTCGGCGTGATCATCGCGGCCGCGCTCTGGGGCGTGGCGGTGGCCCTGACCGCCCTGGCCCCGAACGTCTGGCTGGTCTTCGTCTGCATCGCGCTCGCGGGCGCCGCCGACATGGTCAGCGGCATCTTCCGCATGACGATGTGGAACCAGACGATCCCGCCGGAGCTGCGCGGCCGCCTGGCCGGCATCGAGCTCCTCTCCTACGCCAGCGGCCCCATGCTGGGCAACGCCCGGGCCGGCCTCATGGCCGACGTCGGCGGCACCCGCTTCTCGCTCGGCGCGGGCGGCCTGCTGTGCGTGGGCGCCGTCCTCGCGCTGGCCGCCGCCCTGCCGAAGTTCCGCCGGTACGACGCCAGGACCAGCGAGCACGCCCTGGCCGAGAAGGCCCGCCGGGAGGTGGCGGCCGAGGCCACCACCTGATCACCGCCGGTTCTCGGCCTCGGCGAACGCCGTGAGCGCGTCGGCGTCGGAATAGACGCTGGTCACGTATTCATCCACCCAGCCCTCGATCCCCTCGAACCCGCTCTCGGCGACCAGCCGCTCCCCCACCTCACGGGCATCGAGCGGGGTGCACCGCAACGTCACCGCCCCGCTCTCCCCATCCAGCAACGCCCACTGCGCCCCATACCGCCCATAAGGCATCCCCACGGACCCGGGATTCACCACCAGCACCCGGTCGGCCAGCCGCACGAACGGCATGTGCGTGTTCCCCACCACCACGGTGTCGGCACTCTCCCCCGCCAGCACCTCACCCCACCGCTCCAGCGAGCTGTCGACGAGGATCATCTCCTCGTCGCTGCGCGGCGTGGCATGCACGAACAACGTCTCGCCCAGCCGCCCCAGCTCCAGCACCTGCCGCTCCGGCAGCCCCGCCAGCAGCGCGACCTGATCCTCCCGCAACCGCCCGGCGGCCCACTGGGACGACGGATAGGGACTCGCCTTCCCTCCGGCCACCTCCACCAGCTCCCGATCGGCGTTCCCGCTCAACCACAGAGCCCGCTCCCCCAGCGAGACCAGCAGGTCGAGCGTCTCCACCGGCATGGGCCCCGGCGAACCCCTCACCCACCCTCCCGCCACCCGTCATACCGCTCCACCAGCTCATCCACCTTCCCCAGGGCCCCTTCGTCCAGCCCCTCCACGACCACCAGCCACTGAGCGTCCTCGGCATCGTCCTCCCCGGCCAGCGTCTCCCGCACCACCCGCGGCACCCCCAGACCCGGAAACCACTCCCCCAACGTCTCAGCGACCTCCTCGGCGTCATCCCTCTCACCGAAAACCAGCAGCAGCGCCATAGAAGCCCTTCTTTCTTCCCTACCGTGTCTTGATGTTTACCGAGTGTGAGCACAATAGATTGGTAGCGTTTAGCCATGACAGCCGAAGCGGTGATCGTTAGCATGACGCCTTCCTCGCTCCCCGACTGGGTCTTTCCGCCACCGGAGGGCTTCGTAGCAGAAGATCTCGATCACATTCCGGATTTGCCTGCGCACACAGAGTTGATTGATGGAAGCTTGGTCTTCGTGAGCCCCCAGCGACGCTTCCATTCAACGGTCATCCACCGGCTGCGCATCGCATTGGAAGAATTGACGCCCGAAGATCACGAAGTGCTCGGGAACATGACGGTCAAGCTGGGTCCACAGCAGCGCTCAGAGCCCGACCTCATCGTGGTGGGCCCCAACGCACCTGCGGGCCCCGAGGTCACCTGCTTCGATGCCGCGGACGTCGTGCTCGCCGTCGAGGTGGTCTCAAGGGCATCCGAGCTGCGAGACAGGGAGCGGAAGCCTGTCATCAACGCCGAGGCGGGAATCCCGCACTTCTGGCGCATCGAAGAGGTCAACGCCCAGCCCGCCGTCTTCGTCTACGAACTCGACCGGGCCACGAAGTCCTACGGCAGGACCGGCATCCATCATGACCGGCTGAAGCTCACGGTCCCGTTCGACATCGACATCGACCTCACCACGCTCTACAAGAGCCGCACCCGCTAGAAGGGGCCGGCACGGCATCCGCCGCACCGGCCCCCGGAAGACCCGTCAGCCGCGGAGCTGAGCCCCCACCCGATCGGCCGCCATCGCCACAGCCGCGTCCCGGGCCGCCGTGGTCTCCTCGACCGTCAGCGTACGATCCGCCGCCCGGAACCGCATCGAGTAGGCGAGCGACTTGTTCCCCTCGCCCACCTGCTCCCCGGCGTACACGTCGAACAGCCGGATCGACTCCAGCAGCTCCCCGGCCCCGTCGCGCAGCGCCGCCTCCACGTCGGCCACCGGCGTGAAGTCGGGCACGATCAGCGCGACGTCCTGCGTGGCCACCGGGTAGGCGGACACCGCCGGCGTCTCGACCGGCCCCGGCATCACCGCTTCCAGCCGCGACAGCTCCAGCTCCATCGCCGACGTGCGGGCCGGCAGCCCGTACGCCTCGATCGCCCGCGGATGCAGCTCCCCGGCGTGCCCCACCAGCGTGTCGCCCACGTAGAGGGCCGCGCACCGGCCGGGGTGCCAGGGCTCGTGCTGGTCGGCGCTGATGGACAGCTCCACCCCCGCCTCGGCCGCCACCAGCCGGGCGGCCTGCACCGCGTCGGCCCACGAGGCCGCGCGCCCGCCGCCCCACCAGCCGGACCGCTCGAACTCCCCGGCCAGCACCACCGCGACCCGCAGCGGCTGGTCGGGCAGCGCCGCCTCGATCGAGGCCAGCTCCTCGGCGGTCGGTCGCCGCTCTACCCCGAGCACCGGCGCCACCCCGGGCGCGTCCTCGCGCGGCCGGTAGACCGGGCCCGTCTCGAACAGCGCCACGTCCGTGAAGCCGCGCCCGACGTTGCGCACCAGGGTCTTGAGCAGCCCCGGCAGCAGCGTCGTGCGCATCAGCGGCTCGTCCTCGGACAGCGGGTTGGCCAGCCGCATGGCGTGGCGCCGCGCGTCCTCGGCGGGCAGCTGCAGCCGGTCGAAGTCGTCCGCGCTGATGAACGGGTAGCTGAGCACCTCGACGTGGCCGCCCTCGGCCAGCGCCCGGCCGACCCGGCGGCGCAGCCGCTGCGCCTCGGTGAGCCCCGCGCCGGCGGGGGCGGAGGGCAGCACCGACGGCAGGCTCTCGTAGCCCTCCAGCCGGATGACCTCCTCCGCCAGGTCGTTGGGGTCGGTGAGGTCGGGCCGCCAGGACGGCGGCGTCACCGTGATCATGTCGTCGCCGGTGACGGCCAGCCTGGCCGCCAGCGCGCCGCCGGTCACGACCCCGGTCGGGGCCACGCCGCCCTTGCGCACGGCCGGGTCGTCGCCGTCGGTCACGACGCAGCCGACCTGCTCCAGCCGCGCGACCACGGTGTCCTTGGAGTAGGCCACGCCGGCCACCCGGCCCGGGTGGCCCGCCGGGATCGCGATGCGCGCGGGCGACACCTCGACCTCGGCGTGGGTGACCCCGGGCTGCACGGTCGCGCCGCCCAGCTCGGCCAGCAGCTGCACCGCCCGCCACGAGGCGACGAGCGGCAGCTCCCGGTCCACGCCCCGCTCGAACCGCTTGGACGCCTCGGACACGAGCCCGTGCCGGCGCGACTCGCGCGAGATGCCGGTCGCGGAGAAGTGGGCGGCCTCGATGACGATGTCGGTCGAGCCGTCGGAGATCTCGGTCTCCAGGCCGCCCATCGTGCCGGCCATCGAGATCGGCCCCGACTGGTCGGTGATGAGGATGTCGTCGGGATCGAGCTCGCGCACCACGTGGTCGAGCGTCTCCAGGCGCTCGCCGGCCGCGGCCCGGCGTACGACGATCTCGCCGGTCAGCTTGGCCCGGTCGAACGCGTGCAGCGGCTGCCCGAGCTCCAGCATCAGGTAGTTGGTGATGTCCACGGCCAGGGACACGGGACGCATGCCGGCCCGGGCGAGGCGTACGCGCATCCACAGCGGGCTCTCGGCGGCCGGGTCGAAACCGCGTACCTCACGCAGCACGAAGCGGTCGCACGCCGTCGGGTCGGCGATGGAGGCCGGCCACGACGGGCCGGTCTCGGCGGGGAGCTCGACGTCGGCGGGGTCGCGGAAGTCCACCCCGAACGCCGTCGCCGCCTCGCGCGCCACGCCCCTGATCGACAGCGCGTAGCCGATGTCGGGCGTGATCTCCAGCTCGATCACGTCGTCGCGCAGGCCGAGCAGCTCGACCACGTCGGTGCCGATGGGCGTGCCGGCGGGCAGCACCATGATGCCGTTGTGGTCGTCGCCCAGCCCGAGCTCCCGCTCGGAGCAGATCATGCCCTCGGACATGCGCCCGTACGTCTTGCGCGCCCCGACCTCGAACCCGCCCGGCAGCACGCCCCCGGGCAGCACGACCGGCACCCGGTCACCGGCGGCGAAGTTCGTGGCGCCGCAGACGATCTCGCGCGGCGTCGCCTCCCCCACCTCGACCCTGCAGTGCCGGATCGGCTTCTTGAAGCCGGTCAGCTCCTCGATCTCGAGCACCTCGCCGACGACGACGTTCTTGACGTCGTGGCCGTGCGAGGTGATCGACTCGAGCTTCAGCCCGGCCGCGGTCAGCTTGTCGGCCACCTCGTGGGCGGTCACCGCCGGGAGATCGACATACTCCCGCAGCCAGGAAAGCGGGACCCTCATCAGATCTCCATTCCGAACGGGAGCGTGAAGCGCACGTCTCCCTCGACCATGTCACGCATGTCCTCGGCGTTGTGACGGAACATCAGCGTCCGCTCGATGCCCATCCCGAACGCGAACCCGGAGTAGCGCGAGGGGTCCACGCCGCACGCGACGAGCACGCGCGGGTTGACCATGCCGCAGCCGCCCCACTCGATCCAGCCCTCCGACTTGCAGGTGCGGCAGGGCGGGTTGCCGGGGATCGCCGAGGCGCCGCGGCAGACGAAGCACTTGAGGTCCATCTCGGCGGACGGCTCGGTGAACGGGAAGTAGTTGGGCCGGAACCGGGTCGTGATGCCCTTGCCGAACATCACCTCCGCGAACCGGTCGAGCGTGCCCTTGAGGTGGGCCATCGTCAGGCCCTCGTCCACGGCCAGGCCCTCGGTCTGGTGGAAGACCGGGGTATGGGTGGCGTCGAGCTCGTCGGTGCGGAACGTCTTGCCCGGCGAGATCACGTAGACCGGCAGCTCGCGCTGGAGCAGCGCGCGGATCTGCACCGGCGAGGTCTGGGTCCGCAGCACCATCCCGGAGTTCGTCGAGTCCACGAAGAACGTGTCGTGGTCGGAGCGGGCCGGGTGGTCCTTGGCGATGTTGAGCGCGTCGAAGTTGAACCACTCGCCTTCGAGCTCGGGCCCCTCCGCCACCTCGTAGCCCATCGCGACGAACGCGTCGGCGATGCGCTCCTGCAGCGTGGTGAGCGGGTGGCGGGCGCCGCGCGGCCGCCGGTCCCAGGGCAGGGTGACGTCGACGGCCTCCTCGACGAGCACCCGGGCGTCGCGCTCGGCCTCCAGCTCGGCCTGGCGGGCGGCCAGCGCCTCGTTGATCGCCTTGCGGGCGCCGCCGATGCGCTTGCCGGCCTCGGCGCGGGCGGCCGGGGGCAGGGCGCCGATCTCGCGGTTGGCCAGGGCGATGGGCGAGCGGTCACCCGCGTGCGCCAGCCTGGCCTGCTTGAGTGCGTCGAGGTCGGCGGCCGCCTTGATCGCCTCAATGGCGGCGGCCTCCATGCGGGACACCTCGTCGGCATGCAACGGTGTCACCTCGACGGGGTCGTAGTCAGACAAGAGTGAGCTCCGTATCCAGGGCTTGAGCGGAAAGAGTCTAGTGGGCCCCGCCCACCGGGCCCGAATTCCGCCTCAGACGGCGGCGAAGTCGGGCGTGCCGGTGGGCACGGTAAATCGGAACTCCGCCCCGCCTTCGGGCGCCCGCTGCACGGTGATCGTGCCACCGTGCGCCTCGACCAGACCCTTGACGATGAACAGGCCGAGCCCGGTGCCGCCGCGGCGGCGGCTGTTGCCGCCCCGCCAGAACTGCCTGAAGACGCGCGGAGCCAGCTCGGGCTCGATGCCCTCGCCCTCGTCGCGCACCGACACGGCAACTCCCCATCCGACGGACTCGATCTCGATTGTCACGGTTCCGCGCCCGTGACGCACCGCGTTTTCCACCAGGTTACCCAGGATCTGGTCGATCTTGTCCTGGTCAAGCCACATTTCCGGCAGATGGTCGCCCACGATGAGGCGGTAGCGGTCATCGGTGTCGCCGGCCGCCACCCGGCCCGCGATGAGCCGGCGCGCCCTGGCCGGCAGGTCGACCACCTGGCGGCGCACCTCCAGCCGGCCGGACTCGATGCGCGAGACGTCGAGCAGCTCGGTGATGAGCCGGGTCACGCGGTCGGCGTCGTTGTTGACGGTCTCGAGCATGACGCGCTTCTGCTCGTCGGTGAAGCGGGTCCACTTGGCCAGCAGCGTCGCGGTGAACCCTTTGACGCTGGTCAGCGGCGAGCGCAGCTCGTGGGCCACGGTGGAGACCAGGTCGGCGCGGCTGCGCTCCAGCCGGGCGCGGGCGCCGCCGTCGCGCAGGGTGATCGCGACGCGCTCGACCTCGCCGCCGCGCTCCGGCTCGCGTACGAGCCTGGCCGTGACGTAGAGCTCCTGGCCTCCCGGCAGGTGCAGCGGCCGCTCGGGAACCCGGCTCCTGGACCGCAGCCCGCCCTCGGGGTCGAGCGCCTTCCACCAGTCGCGCCCGTCGTGGTCGCGGAAGGGGAACACGTCATTCATGTGCCTGCCGACCGCGCGCTCCATCGCGACTCCGGTGAGCCGCGCGGCGGCCCGGTTGACGGCCGTCACACACCCATATCGGTCAGCCACGATAAGGCCGTCAGGAAGGTCGTCGATGGCTATCGTGCACGCGGCGGCCACTACTCGCCCGTCGGTGTCTGCGCCGTGCACGACCTCGCCTCCTCCGCCTACAACGCCGACAATAGCGGGTTTCCAGCCGCCTAGGACACTCGCTGCGCCCTGGCCGAGGAGTAAAGGCATACCGCCGCGGCGGTGGCCAGGTTCAGACTTTCAGCCTGTCCGTAGATGGGTACTCTGACCACATCATCCGCCTCAGCGAGTATCTCCTCCGGCAGTCCCCAGGCCTCGTTGCCGAAGATCCACGCGGTGGGTCCCGAGAGATCCACATCGTCGAGCGTGTGCTTGCCCGCGCCGTCGGCCGCCAGCACGCGCAGGCCCCGCTCCTTTAGTTGACGCACGGCGGCGCCGACCGGTGCACCGATGGTGACGGGCAAGTGGAACAGGCTGCCGGCGCTGGCGCGTACGCACTTGCCGTTGTACGGGTCCACGGAGGCGTCGGTGAAGACCACGGAGTCGGCGCCGGCGGCGTCGGCCGCCCGCATGACGGTCCCGGCGTTGCCCGGATCGCGCACGTGCGCCAGCACCGCGACCAGGCGCGGCGCACCGGCCAGCGCCTTCTCCAGCGGCACGTGCACGAGCCCGCAGACGGCCACCAGCCCCTGCGGGGTCACGGTCTGCGACAGCTCCGACATGACCTCACCGCTGGCGCGGTGCACGGGGATGCCCTTGAGCGCGGCGTCGCTGATGAGCTCGGGGTGACGCAGCTCGGCCTCCGCCGTGCTGAACAGCTCCAGCGTCACGCCGTCGAGCTTGAGCGCCTCGCGTACCGCCTGCGGCCCCTCGGCCAGGAACTTGCGGTCCTGGTCCCGGAAGGCCCGCTTGGTGAGCCGCCTGGCGGCCTTCACCCGCGGCGACCTCACGTTGGTCAGCTCGGACCCGCCCATCGTCGTCTTCCCCCACTCGTACGAACAGCAAAGGGCCCACCGTCATCGGTGGGCCCTGCAAATCAATCGCTTCAGCTCGCGGCCGGAGCGTTCACGTTGGCCGGGAGCGCCTTCCTGGCGGCCTCGACGAGCGTGGCGAAGGTCTGGCTGTCGTTGACCGCGAGGTCAGCGAGGATCTTGCGGTCAACCTCGATGTTGGCAAGACGCAGGCCCTGGATCAAACGGTTGTAGGTGATGCCGTTCTGCCGGGCGGCAGCGTTGATGCGCTGAATCCACAGACGACGGAAAGCGCCCTTGCGGTCCTTGCGGTCCCGGTAGGCGTACGTCATCGAGTGGAGCATCTGCTCCTTGGCCTTGCGGTAAAGACGCGACCGCTGACCACGGTAACCGCTCGCCCTTTCGAGGACGACCTTGCGCTTCTTCTTGGCGTTGAGCGCCCGCTTCACGCGTGCCATGTTTCTTCTCCCCGGGGGTTCGCGCTACTTGGCGAGCAGCTTCTTGATCTTCTTAGAGTCGGCGTCGGAAAGGACGACCTCGTTCTTGAGACGGCGCGTCAGCGTGGACGACTTCCACTCGTTGTAGTGCGCGCGGTTGGCACGGCGACGCTTGATCTTGCCGGTGCCGGTGACCCGGAACCGCTTCTTCGCACCGCTGTGCGTCTTCATCTTCGGCATGGCGCCGTCTCTCCTCGTTTCGGTCGTGCCACTGGCCGGGCCGGTGCTGGCCGGCCCGGTAGCGGCGTCTTCGTCTGCCGGTGGCTGCTGGGGTGCTGTAAGGCTAACCCCAACTGCGGGTCACGCTTCCGGTGGGGAAGGCTCCTCGCCGCCACGCTGCGCCTTGGCAGCGGCCTTTTCGGCCTTTGCCTCGGCCTTCTTCTTGTGCGGACCGATCACCATGATCATGTTACGGCCGTCCTGCTTGGCGTGGGACTCCACGAAGCCGAGCTCCTGGACGTCGTCCGCCAGCCGCTGCAGCAGCCGGAAGCCGAGCTCCGGCCGGGACTGCTCGCGTCCGCGGAACATGATCGTGACTTTGACCTTGTCCCCCGCCTTGAGGAACCGCACCACGTGACCCTTCTTGGTCTCGTAGTCGTGCGGGTCGATCTTCGGCCGGAGCTTGATCTCCTTGATGATCGTGTGCGCCTGATTCTTGCGCGCCTCGCGCGCCTTCATCGCGGACTCGTACTTGAACTTTCCGTAGTCCATGAGCTTGCACACGGGCGGTCGAGCCGTGGCCGCGACCTCAACAAGGTCGAGGTCGGCCTCCTGGGCGAGCTTGAGCGCGTCGTGAATGGACACGATGCCTACCTGCTCGCCGTTCGGGCCCACGAGGCGAACCTCGGGAACTCGGATACGCTCGTTGATGCGGGGCTCAGTGCTGATGGGGCCTCCTAGGTTTGCGATCCCTACGTGCTCGTCGTGCCGGGAGCCTTCCGCCGAGACGCGAAAAGCCCCGCACGTCGCGCATGCGGGGCCACTGAGCTCTTTGGCTTCGTGGCCTCGAGCTCCCCGGAGTAGTCCGGCGTGATCCTGGACCCGGCCACCTTTCGGTGACTCAGGTGGGAGGGAGACCTCCGCTTGCGCGTCCAGCAAGGCATGCCGGACCGATCAGAAAGCTACATTACCACAACGCCGGGACATCCTCGAATCTTCCCGCCAGGCCCCACGCTCGGCCCGCGTCAGGCCCGGCGTCAGGCCCGGCGTGAGGACGCTCAACCCGTTCGGCTGACCGATCGCCTGAGGATCTCGGCCTCCCCTGCTGCCCGCATGGCCTCCACCGGCACCTTCTTGACGCCGGTCATCAGCCGCACCTGCCGCACCGCCTGGTGCAGCAGCATCTCGAACCCCCCGACCACGGTGCCGCCCGCCGCGCGTACGGCCGTCGCCGCCCTGGTCGGCCAGGGCGAGTAGACCACGTCGAAGAGCGCGGGCACCCGCGCCAACCGGTCCGCGAACACGTCGGCCGCCCCGCCCGGCAGCGTGGACACCACCAGGTCCACCCCCGTGAGGGCGTCGAGCTTGTCGAACGTCTCCACCGCCAGGGCCACCCCCAGCCGCTCGGCCACCTCGGCCGTCTCCCCCGCCCGCGCGGGATCGCGCACCAGCAGCGTGGCCGAGAACAGGCCCAGGTTGCGCAGCGCCGCCAGCGTGGAGGCCGCCGTGGCCCCGCCGCCCAGCACGGTCGCCGATCGCGGCGCGGGCACGCCGGCCTCGGCCAGCGCCTGCTCGATGCCGTAGACGTCGGTGTTGTCGCCGTGTCGCCGCCCGTCGCGGAACACCACGGTGTTGGCCCCACCGACCTCGACGGCCGTCTCGGAGACGGTGTCGAGCAGGGGCAGCACGGCCCGCTTGAGCGGCATCGTCAGCGAGAGCCCCGCCCACGCGTCCGCATCGGCGCCGGCCTGCCCGCGCACGGGCGTCAGCTCGGTCAGCAGCCCCGGCAGGCGCGCCTCGTCGCACTCGAACGCCTCGTAGCTCCACCCGCCGAGCCCCATCGCGTGGTAGGCGGCCCTGTGCAGGTAGGGCGAGAGCGAATGGCCGATGGGAGACCCCATCACCGCAGCCCGCATCCCCACTCCTTCCGAACAGGACGACCCTATCGCCAAGCCGGCACAGGACCGCCCGGGGATCGCCGGGACACCGCACGGCCGCCCAAGCGTTCGCCGGAACACCGCACGGCCGCCCGAACGCTCGCCGGAACACCGCACGGCCGCCCGGACGCTCGCCGGGCGGCCGTGAGAGGTGGCCGTGAGAGGCGGCCGCGTGAAGCGGGCCGCGTGAAAGCGTCAGCCGCCGCCGTTCGCCTTGAACTCCGCCAGGAGCCGCTGGAACTCGGCGTCCGTGGTGGCGAACTTGGTGACGTTGCTCTTGGGGTCGGTGGCCACGAAGTAGAGCCAGCTCCCCTTCTCCGGGTTCAGCGCCGCCTCGATGGCGTCGTCACCCGGGTTGGTGATCGCGCCGGGCGGCAGGCCCAGATTCATGTACGTGTTGTACGGGTGCTTGGTCCGCGTCTCCGGGATGGTGGCGGTGGTGCGGAACTTGCCCAGCGCGTACATCACCGTGCTGTCCATCTGCAGCTTCATCGGCGGCTTGAGGTCGAGCCGGTTGTAGATGACACGGGCGATCTTCCCCATGTCCTCCTTCCGGCCGGCCTCGGCCTGCACGATGCTGGCGATGACGATGATCTCGTGCGGCGTGCGGTCCAGCGCCTTGGCGCCGCCTTCGAGGTCCAGCTGCTCGGCCGTCTGCTTGAACCGCTTGACCATCGCCGCCAGCATCTCCTTGGGCGTGGTCTTGGGCTGGAAGTCGTACGTGGCGGGGAAGGCGTACCCCTCGAGCCTGCCCTTGGCGTACGGCGGCAGGTCCAGGGCCTCGGCGTCCTTGGCCGCGGCGGCGAAGTCCTTGACCGGTTTGCCGGTCTTCGCGGCCAGCTCGGCGTACGTCTGCGACAGCCGCAGGCCTTCCTTGAGCCCCACCTTGGCGAGCAGCTGGTTCCCCGGGACGAGCAGCGCGACCGCGCTGGCGGCCGACATCTCCTTGCGCAGCTTGTACTCGCCGGGCTGCAGCTTGTCGCTCATGTTGGCGTTGGCGATCGCGTTGGTGAACGCCCTGGCGCTGGCGACGACCCCCTGCCGCTCCAGCTCCTGGGCCACCTCCGAGGCGCTCTGGCCCGGCTTGATCTCGATGACGACCTGGCCGGTGCCCTGACCGGTGTAGTCGTCGGGCACGAGCGCGTCGCTGAGCCACAGGTAGCCGAAGTAACCGCCGCCGCCGATGATGCCCGCCAGGACGACGAAGGCGAGCAGTGGCGCCATGAATCCGCCCCGGTTGCGACGCCGGCGCCGCCTGCGCCCGCCGCCGCGTTTACCGGAGCCCCGAGTGCGGCGCCGACTTGAGCCTTCGTCGTCCTCGGCGCCGAGCAAGGTGTTCAGATCGAGATCGTTCATAGGTGCGCTGGCCAATCTCCCGGTACCGCCCGCCGGGCGTCAAGCGGAACTGCCCAACCGGCTGGGGTCACCGAGCGAAACTGGGGGAGCCGCCGCGCGTGGCGCTGCCACGACAGGCGGAGATCACTCTGGGTAGCCATGCTAGAGGATGAAAAGAGGGCGCGTGCCCCACTTTGGGGCTTTTGCGCGGGGAGAGAGGGGGTCCCGTCGAACATCAGCTCGTCCCGAGGTTCTTGTTCAACTCTTCCCGGTATCTCACGAACTCGCTCTCTTTGTTGGTGAATTTGGTGATTCTATGCGCCGGATCCGTCGTCACAAACCAGTGCCAATCACCTTCTGCGGGGTTGAGGGCCGCCATCAGCGCCTTCTCTCCAGGATTGGCGATGGGGCCGGGCGGCAGTCCTTTGTGGCGATAGGTGTTGTAAGGAGAGTTCACCTTGGTATCGCTCTCCGTCACCTTCAGGGTCCTGCGGTTCTGCGCGTACAGCACGGTGCTGTCGATCTCCAGCGGCGTGCCCTTCGCCAGGCGGTTGTAGATCACTCTGGAGATCTTCGGGTAGTCCTCGTCGGTCCCGCCCTCGGCCTGGATCAGGCTGGCCACCGTGACGACCTGCAGCGGGGTCAGGTTCACCCGCGACGCCTGCTCCTCCAGGCCCACGTGCCGGGCCGCGACGGCGAAGCGCTCTGCCATGGCCGCCAGCACGTCCACGGCCGTGTCGCCGGGCTCGATCTCGTACGTGGCGGGGAACAGGAACCCCTCCAGCCCCTTGGCGTACGAGGGCAGCCCGACCAGGGCGTTGTCCACGTTCCGCAGCGCCTCGATCGGCAGGCCGGCCAGCTTGGCCACGCGGCTCAGCACCTCCCGCACCCGCATGCCCTCCGGCACCGTCACCCGCCGCACGATCCGTGAGGAGGGGGTGAGCAGCAGGTCGAGCGCCGCTCCCGCCGCCATGCCCTTGCGCAGCCGGTAGTGGCCGGGCCGCAGCCGGTCGCTCACGGCGCGGTCCTCCGTCACGTTCACGAACGACTGGACGCTGGCCACCACCCCGGCGTCGGCCAGCGCCGAGCCGATGGCCTGCGCGCTGGAGCCGGGCGCGATCCGCACGGTCACGGCGCCGCTGCCCGGCCCTTCGAAGTCGTCCGGGCTGAGGTACGGCTTGAGCACCGCGATCGCCCCACCGCCCAGGGCCAGCACCCCGGCGAGCAGGCCCAGCGAGAGCAGCCCGACCTTGCGCAGGGCCCGTTGCCGCCGCGCGGGCAGCGGGATGACGTCCGCCTCGGCATCCGCCGCCGCAGGCCGCTCCCCATCGACCTGCCGCTCACCGCCGACGGGCCACTCATCCCCAGCGGGTCGCTCACCGCCGGTCAGCCGGTCACCGCCGGACGGCCGCTCGTCGCCGGACGGCTGCTCGCCAGCGGTCGGCGACCCACCAACCGGCGAGTCACCGGCCCGCGAGCCACCGCTGGCAGAGCCACCGCTGGGCGAGTCACCACCACTCGGCGACCCACCGCTAAGCGAGCCACCGCTTACCGGCCGCTCATTGCCGGCCGACGGCTCGGTCTCGTCCTCCGCCGGCTCCCCGGACCGGAACGGGATCACATCGCCGATGTCGTCCTCGTCCTCGGGTGTCCCGTTCATGTGACCACCCCACCGGCGATGCCCCGGCACTCCTTCGCGGGCGCGCT
This sequence comes from Nonomuraea sp. KM90, assembly GCF_052246675.1. Lineage (NCBI taxonomy): Bacteria > Bacillati > Actinomycetota > Actinomycetes > Streptosporangiales > Streptosporangiaceae > Nonomuraea > Nonomuraea sp. KM90. Next base: position 14,852 of record NZ_JBQQCB010000023.1, read on the forward strand.
CATGAGGCAGGTCCGTCGGCCGCTGGGGGCGGTTCGACGGGCCTGCCTGGTGGTCTCTCCGTGGCGCGCTCGGAGTCGAGCGCGTCCTGCAGCAGCACGACGGCCGCCGCCTGGTCGACGACGCCCCGCTGCTTCTTGGCGCGTACGCCGCTGGCCCGAAGGCCCTGCTGCGCCGTGACCGTGGTCAGCCGCTCGTCGAACAGTCGTACGGGCGTGGGCGCCAGCCGGGCCGCCAGCTTGACGGCGAACTCGCGCGCCAGCCCGGCCGCCGCTCCCTCACGCCCCGACAGCGACGTGGGCAACCCCACCACGACCTCGATCGCCTCGTGCTCGGCGACGATCGCGGCGATGCGGTTGAGGTCGCCCTTGCCCCGCCTGACAGTCTCGACCGGCGTGGCCAGCATCCCGGAAGGGTCGCTGCGGGCCACGCCGACACGTACGGAGCCGACGTCCACGCCGATCCGTGCACCGAACCTCATGTCAGCCGAGCTGCCCCGAAATCGCCTCTTCGACCAGGCGCAGCGCGTCGCCGATCGCCTCCGGTCGCGTGCCGCCGCCTTGTGCGACATCGTCCTTGCCGCCACCGCCACCCCCAAGAGCCTTGGCGGCGACGCCGACCAGCTGTCCGGCCTTGAGCCCCCGCTCGCGCCCCGCCTCGTTGACCGCGGCAACCACCACGGGCCGGTCGGAGGGGGCACCAGCGATCACGACGACCGCCGGCCGGTCGGCCGGGAACCTGCCACGCACATCAAGCGCGAGCTTACGCAGGTCATCGGCACCGGTTCCATCAGGCGCGCGGTGTGTCACGACGGAGACACCCTGCAGGTCACGCGCCTGCGACACCAGATCGCCGGCCACCTGGAGCACCTGGGCCGAGCGGACCTTCTCCAGCTCCTTCTCCGCCGTGCGCAGCCGGGTGACGATGCCCTCGATGCGCTCGGGCAGCTCCTCGCGGCGCGCCTTGAGCTGCTCGGTGAGCTGCGCGACCAGGACGCTCTCGCGCGCCAGGAAGCGGAAGGCGTCGATGCCGACGAGCGCCTCGACCCGGCGCACACCGGCGCCGACCGACTGCTCGCCCAGCACCTTGACCAGGCCGAGCTGGCCGGAGCTGTGGACGTGGGTGCCGCCGCAGAGCTCGCGCGAGTAGTCGCCGATCTCGACCACGCGGACCTCGTCGCCGTATTTCTCGCCGAACATCGCCAGCGCGCCCATCGCCCTGGCCTCCGCCTGCGAGGTGTAGAAGGCGTTGACCTTGAGGTCGTTGATGAGCACGGCGTTGACCTCGTCCTCGACGTCGCGCAGCACGCTCGGCGGCACCGCGCCCGCCGCGGTGAAGTCGAAGCGGAAGCGGCCGGGCGAGTTCTCCGAGCCGGCCTGCGCCGCCGTCTCGCCGAGCGCGTTCTTGAAGCCGCGGTGGACGAGGTGGGTGGCGCTGTGGCTGCGCGAGATCGCGCGGCGGCGCTCGATGTCGATCTCCGCCTGCGCCTCGTCGCCGACCTTGAGCTCACCGCTGCGGATCTTGCCGCGGTGCACGACGAGCCCCGTGAGGGGCGCCTGCACGTCGGTGATCTCGACCTCGGCGCCGCTGGTGCGGATCACGCCCTGGTCGGCGAGCTGGCCACCGCCCTCGGCGTAGAACGGGGTGCGCTGGAGCACGACCTCCACCGTGGTGCCCGCGCCCGCCGCCGGGACGGACACGCCGTCGACGAGGATGCCGACCACGCTGGTGTCGGCCTCGGTCTGGTCGTAGCCGAGGAACTCGACCCGGCCGCCCGCCTCCAGGAGCTGCCCGAACACGGAGATGTCGGCGTTGCCGGTCTTCTTCGCCGCCGCGTCGGCCTTGGCGGCCGCCCGCTGCTCCTTCATGAGGCGGCGGAAGCCCTCCTCGTCGACCTTGAGCCCGTGCTCGGCCGCCATCTCCAGCGTCAGGTCGATCGGGAAGCCGTAGGTGTCGTGCAGCTTGAACGCCTGGTCACCCGGGATCGTGGTGCCGGACTTGCGCTTGGTCTCCTCGACGGCCACGTCGAAGATCGCGGTGCCGGTGCGCAGCGTGCCCAGGAACGAGGCCTCCTCCGCGTCGATGACCCCGTGGATCTGCGGCGCGTCGGCCTTGAGCTGCTCGTACTGCTCGCCCATGACGTTGATCGCGACGTCGGTCAGCTCGTGCATGTAGCGCTCGTCGCCGGAGCCGAGCAGCCGCAGGTTGCGGATCGAGCGGCGCAGGATGCGGCGCAGCACGTAGCCGCGGCCCTCGTTGCCGGGCAGGACGCCGTCGGCGACCAGCATGGTGCCGGTGCGGACGTGGTCGGCGATGACGCGCAGGCTCACGTCGGAGCGGTGGTCACGGCCGTAGCGGGTCTTGGTGAGCTCGGCCGCCTTGTCGAGGATCTTGTACGTGGTGTCGATCTCGTAGATGTTGTCGACGCCCTGCAGGATCGCCGCCATGCGCTCCAGGCCCATGCCGGTGTCGATGTTCTTGCTCGGCAGCTCGCCCGAGATGTCGAAGTCGGTCTTGGAGCGGACCTGGCTCAGCTGGTACTGCATGAAGACGAGGTTCCACACCTCGAGGTAGCGGTCCTCGTCGGCGACCGGACCGCCCTCCTTGCCGTATTCGGCGCCGCGGTCGTAGTAGATCTCGGAGCAGGGGCCGCCGGGGCCCGGCACGCCCATGTGCCAGTAGTTGTCCTCGAGGTCGCGGCGCTGGATCCGGTGCTCGGGCAGGCCGACCTTGTTGCGCCAGATGTCGTAGGCCTCGTCGTCCTCGAGGTAGACCGTCGCCCACAGCTTGTCCTCGGGGAAGCCGAAGCCCCCGTCGGACTCGGACCTGGTCAGCAGCTCCCACGCGAAGGGGATCACTTCGGCCTTGAAGTAGTCGCCGAAGGAGAAGTTGCCCAGCATCTGGAAGAACGTCGCGTGCCGGGTGGTCTTGCCGACCTCTTCGATGTCGGGGGTGCGCACGCACTTCTGCGCGGTGGCCAGCCGTGACCCCGGAGGCCTGCGCTGCCCCAGGAAGTACGGCTTGAACGGCACCATACCCGCGTTGACCAGGAGAAGCGTCGGGTCCTCAGCGATCAGGCTGGCCGAGGGCACGACCTTGTGCCCACGCTCCTCGAAGAAGCGTAGGAAGCGGCGGGCGATCTCTGCCGACTCCATTTGTGGCCATCCTTTGCTGTTAGTCAGTCGTTGTCGTCTTCAGTTGTGTCTTCAGTTGTGTCTTCAGTTGTGTCTTCAGTTGTGTCTTCAGTTGTGTCTTCAGTTGTGTCTTCAGTTGTGTCTTCAGTTGTGTCTTCAGTTGTTGTCTTCAGTTGTTGTCGAGCCCGAAGCGTGCTCGCAACTCCGTTTCGCGCTCCGCGGCCTCGCCGAGGGCGTCGTGGGTAAAGTCTCTCACCCGCCGGACCATGCCCGCCGCGCCGTCGGCGGTCCTGCGGGCGATGTGGTCGGGGTGCAGCGCCTGCAGCCTGCGCATCACCCAGAAGGCGAGGAACGCGCCGAGCGACAGGTAGAACAGCCGTCTGATCATCGCGGACGCCCCTGCCGGACGCGCGGCCCCGGCCTGCTCGGCCGGCGGGCCTCGATGGCGCGGCGCACGCCGTGGCCGATGGCGGAGACCTTGATCAGCGGACCGGTGAAGATCGTCTGCGTCACCGCGCTCAGCTTGGCCGCGTGACCGCTGACCTGCTTGACGTCCTTGGCGATCGCCTCGACCGCGACCAGCTGCCGGTTGGTCTCGTTGACCGTGACGCTGACGTCGTCGAGCAGCGGCGCGAGGCGGTTGTTGAGGTCGGAGACCGCCTTGGTGGTCTCGGTGAGCAGCCTGGCGAGCTTGACGAGCACCATGACCATCACGCAGACCAGGACTATCCAGCCCGTGGCCGCGATCAGCCCGGCGACCTCTCCAGCGGTAAGCATCCGCGCATCTCCCTCGTACGCTGGGCCGGAACGGCAAGACCCTATCGCGTTCGAGTGACAACGTTAGTGCGGAAACCTCCCTCGATCAGGCAGCCACGTCGGCCCCCGGCGCTTCCGTGGCCGCCCGCATCAGGCCGCGCGCCGCTCTGATCTCGGGTGACACCAGCCGTTCCGGCAGCGCCATGGCCCCGGCGCGCAGCGCCCTGAGCGCCGCGTCGGCGGCGTATCCGGCCGCCCGGTAGCCGCGGCAGCCGTACATCTGCCTGGCCCACCCGGGCAGGGTCGCGAAGGCCAGCGCGCCGGCGGCGGGCAGCGAGCCGAGCGCGAGCGGCGGCGCGAGGAAGGCCAGCCGCAGCGACAGCTGGGGGCTCACGCTGCGGCGCAGCGCGTCGCGGGCCTCGACGGTGGCGGCCAGGTACGGGCGCATGCCGGTGAGGTAGTCGTCGAGCTCGGCCGTGTCGCAGGGGACGTCGCCGAGGCCGACGAGACGGGCGCTGCGCCGCTGCTCGGCCACGTACGCGTCCCGCTCCGCCGGGGTGAGCGGCACGCCGGAGCGCCCGGCCACCTCCAGGTGCGAGGACACCTCCACGCAGTGGGCCCAGCGCAGGTTCTCCTCCTCGTCCAGGCGGAACAGGGTGCCCGTGTCGGTGTCGAGACCGATGAGGCGGGCGTGCACGCGGCGGGCCCGCTCCCCGGCGTGCTCGGCCTGCTCGCGGGTGCCGAAGGTGCGTACGGCGACGAAGTCGAGCTGGCGCCGCAGCCGGGCGCGGGCCACCTCCGGGTCGTCGAGGAGGCAGTTCTGGGCGATGCCGCGGATGGTGCGGGGGTGCAGGGCCTGCAGCTGGAAGGCGCGTACGACGGCCGGCCAGCCGGGCGTCTCGGTGTGCACTCGCCAGGTGATCGACCGGGGCCCGAAAAGGCCGCCGCCGGGGGTAACAGTCGCCTTCACACGAAGGTGATTCCCCGAGATCGCGTGCTTAGTACAACTTTGCACGGTCCGGCGGCGAACGTTCTGCTGGGCCCCGCGGCTCAGTCGGGCACGCGGGCGTAGGCGCGCACCGGGACGCGTCCGACGCCCAGGAGGCGCGGGGGCGCGGCCGTGAACAGGGCGCCGGTCGGGGGCAGCCCCTCCAGGCCGGTCAGCCTCTCGACCACGGGGACGCCCGCGCCGAGCAGCGCCTCCCGCGCGGGACGCGCCTCATGCGCGCCGTCGTCGAGCAGGTCGGCGTCGGTGCCGACCAGCGCGGCGCCGCGCTCCACCAGCCAGGCGGCGGCCTCGGGGGCCAGGCAGTGGCCCTCGCGCACGCCGGTGTGCAGCAGGACGGCGTGGTCGCGTACGTCGAAGGGGGCCAGCGAGCCGACCCCGACGGGCCGCCGCTCGGCGCCCGCCACGCGTACGACCACGGCGGGCACGTCGACGGACCGCGCCAGCGGGACGGCGCCGAGGTCGCCGCGGGGCGCCTCGAAGTAGGTGCCTCCCTCGCGCGGGAGGTGGTTGAGCTCCACCAGCCTGCCCCGCTCCCGGGCGGCGCCGGCCGCCTCGCGGCCGCGGTCGGACGGCCCGCCCCTGGTGCCCTTGTGCGCCTCCGGGAAGATCCGCACGTTGGCCAGCTCGACGGTGTCGGTCATGAGCAGGCCCAGCGAGGCCACGAACAGCGCCGCGATCTCCGCTTCCGGGGTGTCGGGGCCGGGCAGGTCCACGCGGAACCCGTGCACGGTCAGATCGCCGCCGTTGCCGAAGGCGATGGCGGCGTCGAAGGAGGCCCGGTAGTCGGTCATGTCACGATCAACCTATCGCGACGATCAACGAGCTCCGGCTGTGGGGACCGGTCAGGATCCGCGCAGGAAGTCGCGGATCTTCGCCCACCGCTCGGCCACCGGCGCCTCCGCCCCGTGCCGCGTGGGCTCGTAGTAGCGCCGCTCGCGCACCTGCTCCGGCGCGTAGTCCTGGCGCACCAGCCCGTGGTCGAAGTCGTGCGGGTATTTGTAGCCGTCGCCGTGGCCGAGCTTGGCCGCCCCGGGGTAGTGGGCGTCGCGCAGGTGACCGGGCACCTGCCCGATCAGCCCCTTCCGCACGTCGCCGACGGCCGCCCCGATGGCCTTGACGACGGCGTTGGACTTGGGCGCCATGGCGCAGTGGATGACCGCGTGGGCCAGGTTGATCTGCCCCTCCGGCAGCCCGATGAGCTGCACCGCCTGCGCGGCGGCCACCGCGGTCTGCAGGCACGTCGGATCGGCCATGCCCACGTCCTCGGAGGCGAAGATGACGATGCGGCGGGCGATGAAGCGCGGGTCCTCGCCGGCCTCGATCATGCGGGCCAGGTAGTGGAGCGCGGCGTCGGCGTCGGATCCGCGCATCGACTTGATGAACGCGCTGATCACGTCGTAGTGCTGGTCGCCCTGCCGGTCATAGCGCACGGCGGCCTTGTCGACGGCCTTCTCCACCACCTCCACCGTGATGTCGTCGGCCAGCAGCGCCGCCGCCTCCAGGTAGGTCAGCGACCTGCGCGCGTCGCCGCCCGCCAGGCGTACGAGATGCTCCAGGGCCTGCGGGGCGAGCGTGTTGCGCCCGCCCAGGCCGCGCGGGTCGGACACGGCCCGCTCCAGCACCGTGCGCACGTCGTCGTCGGACAGCGACTCCAGCGTGAGCAGCAGCGAGCGCGACAGCAGCGGCGAGATGACCGAGAAGAACGGGTTTTCCGTGGTGGCGCCGATGAAGGTGACCCAGCGGTTCTCCACGGCGGGCAGCAGGGCGTCCTGCTGGGCCTTGTTGAAGCGGTGCACCTCGTCCACGAACAGCACCGTCTGGCGGCCCGTCATGCCCAGCTCGCGGCGGGCGGTGTCGATGGCCGCCCGCACGTCCTTGACCCCGGCCGACACGGCGGAGACCTCGACGAAGCGGCGCTTGGTGACGTTGGAGACCACGTAGGCCAGCGTGGTCTTGCCGGTGCCCGGCGGCCCCCACAGGAAGAGCGACATGGGAGCCTCGCTCTCGACCAGGCGCCGCAGCGGGGTGCCCGGGCCGAGGAGGTGCCGCTGGCCGATCACCTCGTCGAGCGAGCGCGGGCGCATGCGCACCGCGAGAGGCTGCGGGGTGGCCTCCTCAGCCGCCGAGTCGAACAGGCTGTCCACAACGAGAGATTACACGCTGAGCCGCCCTCGCCGGCCCACGTCCGGGGCTCACGACCACACGGCCCGCGCGCCCGAGTCCCCGGCCCGGAAGACGAAATAGCCGGCCACGGCCGCCAGCACCACGGTGAGCGCCGAGAGGATCATCGAGACGGGCCGGCCGAACCGGTCGCGGCCGACGGAGTCGCGGGAGGGGCGGGTGGCGTACACGAGCAGCAGGGCGGCCACGCCGAGCCCGAGCACCGACAGCAGCAGCGGGGTGGCGAAGCTCTGGTGGGTGGAGATGCGGGCCGCGATCTCGCCCTCCGCCGTGCCGAACCGGGCGGCCTTGAGGTTCTCGCCGCTCTGCCTGGCCGCGAAGACCGCCACGGGCGCGGCGAGCGAGAGCAGCACCACCGCCCATGCCACGTAGGTACGCAGGCGCGGGAGCAGCGCGTACGCGACGGCGACGGCGACGAGCAGCGGGGTCAGCACCACGGCGAAGTGGATGATCAGGGGATGGGCCGGCAAGCCCATGATCTCGTCGAACATGGCGGGCTCCTTAGTTCTCATTTCAACTACGAATGCCAGCACCATATGGTTCGCGACCTCAGCCGTCGCACATGCGGCTTTCGCCACTTACGTCCGTCACATATCGAGGGCCGGTAGCATGCGCGGAGTTGTTTGGTCATACCTTGGCAAAGACGAGAGGACATAGCGGTGAGCGGCGACGACCGCCAGAACGAAGAGGACCGCCAGGCAGAGCTGGCGCGGGAGCACAAGGAACGGCAGGCGAAGCGCGCGGCCGAGCAGAGCGCCAAGGCGAGGCGGAACACCTTCATCGGCGCGGCTGTGGCCGTCGTCGTGGTCGCCGGCGGCATCTTCGCCGCGACCACTCTGGTCGGCAACGACGGCGCCGGTACGGCCTCGGCCCAGAGCACGCCGTCCGCCTCCGCCTCGGCGTCCGCCTCCGCCTCGGCGCCCACGGAGCTGCCGACCACCACGCCGCCGAAGAAGGCGACGGACGTCTCGTGCACGTACAAGCGTGACGACTCGGTCCCGCACAAGTACGTGGGCCTGCCGGGCAAGAAGCCCAACATGAAGCTGTCAACGATGACCGTCAGCACCAACCACGGCGACATCGTCATCGAGGTGGACCCCAACGCCACCCCGTGCTCGGTCAACTCGATGGCCTTCCTGGCGAAGAAGGGCTTCTACGAGGGCAACAAGTGCCACCGCCTGGCCCTGCCCGAGACCTCCGGCCTGTTCCTGCTGCAGTGCGGCGACCCGCAGGCCAAGGCCGACGGCAAGAACCCCACGGACGGCCAGGGCAACGCCGGGTACGTCTTCCGGGACGAGGCCGTGGGCGCCATCCCCTACACCAGGGGCGTGGTCTTCCTGACGCAGCCGCTGGACGCGGCTGGGCAGAACAGCAGCCAGTTCGCCATCTCGCTCTCGGACGAGAACTCCCAGCTGGAGCCGCAGTACTCGGTCCTGGGCATGGTCAAGTCCGGCCTGGAGATCATCGAGAAGGTCGCCAAGGACGGCGTGATCGTCAACCCCGACGACATCACCGGCGACGGCGGCTCCACCGCGCCGAAGAACCCGATCATCATCAAGAAGGTCACCCTCAAGTAGGGGACCAACGCGAAGCGGCGGGCACCGGACGGTGCCAGCCGCTTTCGTCTGTGGCCTGGTGTCTACGCCTCGACCTTGGGCTTGGCGTCGACGCCCGCCTCCTTGCGCTGCTCGGCCGTGATCGGCGTGGGCGCGCCCGTGAGCGGGTCGAAGCCGGAGGCCGTCTTCGGGAACGCGATCACGTCACGGATCGAGTCGCCGCCGGACAGCAGCATGCAGATCCGGTCCCAGCCGTAGGCGATGCCGCCGTGCGGGGGCGGGCCGTACTTGAACGCCTCCAGCAGGAAGCCGAACTTGCTCTCCGCCTCCTCCTTGGAGATGCCCAGCACGTCGAACACGCGCTGCTGCATCTCGGCCCGGTGGATACGGATGGAGCCGCCGCCGATCTCCATGCCGTTGCAGACCATGTCGTACGCGTAGGCGAGCGCCTCGCCCGGGTAGTCCTGGAAGTTGTCGGCCCACTCCGGCTTCGGCCCGGTGAACGGGTGGTGCACGGCCGTCCAGCCGCCCTCACCGTCCTCCTCGAACATGGGCGCGTCGACGACCCACAGGAACGACCACTGCGACTCGTCGATCAGGTCGCAGCGCCGGCCGATCTCCAGCCGGGCCGCGCCCAGCAGGTCGCGGGAGGAGCTCCTGGCCCCGGCGGCGAAGAAGATCGCGTCGCCCGGCTCGGCCCCGACCTTGGCGGCCAGCCCGGACAGCTCCTCCTCCGACAGGTTCTTGGCGACCGGGCCGCCGAGCGTGCCGTCCTCCTGGACGAGCACGTAGGCCAGACCCTTGGCGCCGCGCGAGCGGGCCCACTCCTGCCAGCCGTCGAGCTCCTTGCGGGTCTGCGAGGCCCCGCCGGGCATGACGACCGCGCCCACGTAGTCGGCCTGGAAGACGCGGAAGGAGGTGTTGGCGAAGTAGCCGGTCATCTCGACCAGCTCCTGGCCGAAGCGCAGGTCCGGCTTGTCGGAGCCGAAGCGGGACATGGCGTCGGCGTACGTCATGCGCGGCAGCGGCGTCGCCAGCTCGTAGCCGACGATCTCCTTCCACAGCCGGCTGATCAGCTTCTCGCCGACCTCGATGACGTCCTCCTGGTCCACGAAGGACATCTCGACGTCGATCTGCGTGAACTCCGGCTGCCGGTCGGCCCGCAGGTCCTCGTCGCGGTAGCACTTGGCCAGCTGGTAGTAGCGCTCGAGCCCGGCCACCTGCAGGAGCTGCTTGAACAGCTGCGGCGACTGCGGCAGCGCGTACCAGTTGGCGGGCTGCAGGCGCACCGGCACCAGGAAGTCGCGCGCGCCCTCGGGCGTGGAGCGGGTCAGCGTGGGCGTCTCGACGTAGACGAAGCCGAGCTCGTGCATCACCTCGTTGGCCAGGTAGGTGGCCTTGGAGCGGGTGCGCATCGCGCTGGCCACCTGCTGGCGGCGGATGTCGAGGTAGCGGTATTTGAGCCGCGCCTCCTCCGACACCCCCACGTTGCCCTCGATCGGGAACGGCAGCGGCGCGGACTCGCTCAGCACCTCGACCCGCTCGGCCACCACTTCGATCGCGCCGGTGGGCAGGTCGGGGTTCTCGTTGCCCTCGGGGCGCACCCTGACCTGGCCGACGACCTGCACGCAGTATTCGGCGCGCAGGTCGTGGGCGTGGTCCTCCTCGCGGAAGACCACCTGCGCCGAGCCGGAGGCGTCACGCAGGTCGATGAAGACGACGCCGCCGTGGTCACGGCGGCGCGCCACCCATCCTGCGAGCGTCACCTGCTGCCCGGCGTGCTCCTCGCGGAGCGACCCGGCGGTATGCGTGCGGATCACTGCACTTTCCCTTCATGCGGATAGGAGGAGAAGGGCGGCGGCGATCCGGCACGCGCTGACCTGCGGATCACTGCATCTTTCCCTTCAAGACTTTGACGACCTGGACCAGCGGCACCTCGGTCTGCTCGGCGGTGACCAGGTCCTTCACCTGCACGGCCGCGGCCGCGAGGTCACGCTCGCCGAGGATCAGCGCGAAGCGGGCGCCGGAACGGTCGGCCCCCTTCATCGCGCCCTTGAGCCCCTTGCCGCCGAAGGCCATGTCGGCGGCGACACCGGCCGCGCGCAACTCGCTCAGAAGCCTGAACATCGCGCGCGCCGCCTCGTCGCCCAGCGCCACACCGTACACCTCGCAACGGGCCGGGACGTCGAGAGCGACGCCTTCCCGCTCCAGGGCGATGACGGTGCGGTCGAGGCCGAGGCCGAAGCCGATGCCGGGCAGGCGCGGCCCGCCGATGGCCTCGGAGAGCCCGTCGTAGCGGCCGCCGCCGCCGATGCCCGACTGCGCGCCGAGCAGCGGGTGGTCGAACTCGAACGTGGTGCGGGTGTAGTAGTCGAGCCCGCGCACCAGCCGGGGCGCGTCCTCCCACGGGATGTCCAGGTCGGCCAGGAGCTGCTTGACCCGGTCGTGGTAGGCCTGGCAGTCGGCGCAGAGGTGGTCGCCGATGAGGGGCGCCTCCTCGAGCTGCGCGCGGACCTCGGGACGCCGGTCGTCGAGCACCCGCAACGGATTGATCTCGATGCGCGCCCTGGTGGCCTCGTCGAGATCGAGCTTGCGCAGGAACTCCTGCAGCCGGGCCCGGTAGACCGGACGGCACTCCGAGCAGCCCAGCGAGTTGAGCAGCAGCCGCACCTGGGTGAGACCGAGCGAGGTGTACCACTGCCAGGCCAGCGCCACGGTCTCGGCGTCCACCGCCGGGTCCTCGCTGCCGATCGCCTCCAGGTCGAGCTGGTAGAACTGGCGGTAGCGGCCCTCCTGGGGCGCCTCGGCACGGAACACCGGCCCGTCGGTCCAGACCTTGACCGGGAGCTGGCCGCGGTGCAGGCCATATTCCAGGACCGCGCGCAGCACGCCCGCGGTGAACTCCGGGCGCAGCGTCAGCGACCTGCCGCCGCGGTCGGTGAAGGTGTACATCTCCTTGCTCACGACGTCGGTGGACTCACCGACCCCGCGCGCGAACAGCTGCGTGTCCTCGAAGACCGCGGTCTCCAGGTAGGCGTAGCCCGCACGCCTCGCCGTCTCCGCGAACGCCCCGCGGATCGCGTAGAACGTAGAAGCCTGCGGTGGAACGTATTCCTTGACGCCTTTGGGTGCTTGGAAAGTCATTAGATCCCTCGTGTGGGACCGGCGTGCGGCGCTGCTTCCTTCAGGTATGGATTCGTCGCGCGCTCGCGGCCGATCGTCGTCTGTGGTCCGTGGCCCGGCAGGACGACCGTATCGTCAGGCAGCGGCAGACACTTGGTAGCCAGGCTGCGCAGGATGGTCGTGTAGTCGCCACCGGGAAGGTCGGAGCGGCCGATGGAGCCGGCGAACAGCAGGTCGCCCGAGAACATGATCTCGTCACCGGGCAGCCGGAAGCTCACCGACCCCCTGGTATGGCCGGGAGTGTGGTCGACCACGAGCTCGAGGCCGGCGAGCTTCAGCACGGCGCCGTCGGACAGCTCGCGCACGTCGTCGGGCTCGCTCAGGGTGATCCCGCCGAACAGCGAGGCGCTCGTGTCGGACCAGCCGGCGGCCGGATCGCTCAGCAGGTGACGGTCGTCCGGGTGGATCCACGCGGGGACGTCACGCGCGCCGCAGACCGGGGCCACCGACCAGACGTGGTCGAGGTGGCCGTGGGTGAGCAGGACCGCGACGGGCTTGAGCCGGTGCTCGCGCAGCAGCTCGTCGACTCCCTCGGTCGCGTCCTGACCTGGATCGACGATCACGCACTCCTCGCCGGCGGCAGGCGCGACGACGTAACAATTGGTCTGGAAGGCCCCTGCGGGGAAGCCGGCGATGAGCATCTGCCTCAGGTGATCTCGTCGAAAAGCCAATGGGAATGTAACCGAAGGGTACCGGTGCGGGTCGCCGGGCTGCGAATCATTACCCGTTGGCCGATACGATTCGCCCACCTCAGTTGATTGACTATGGGAGGCAAAGCGGTGGCCACGGGGAAGGACCGGCAGAAGCAGCTGGCGCGCGAGCACTACGAGCGGCAGATGCAGCGCCGCATCGAGCGCGAGCAGAAGGCCAAGCGCACGGCGATCATCGGCTCCACCGTGGGCGTGGTGATCGTGGTCGGAGGCATCGTGGCCGCGGTCGCGCTGCTGGGGGGCAACGACCCGGGAACGGAGGCGGCGGCCTCGCCCTCGGCGACGCCCGCCGACACCGCGTCGGCATCGGCGTCGGCGTCGGCTCCGGCGGGGCCGAAGCCGTACAACGCGGCGACGGGCACCTGCGACTACGTCAAGGACGCCTCCGGGGGTCAGGTCAAGGACGTCGGCATGCCGCCGACGAAGGTGAAGACCAAGCCCGCCACGAAGACGATGACGTTCAAGACGAACCTGGGCGACATCGTGGTCGAGCTGAACAACGCCAAGGCGCCCTGCACGACGAACTCGCTGGAGTTCCTGGCGGGCAAGAAGTACTACGACGGCAGCAAGTGCCACCGGCTCGGCAGCGACAAGTTCCCGATGCTGCAGTGCGGCGACCCGGCCGCCAAGGCCGACGGCAAGAGCCAGGACGGCTCGGGCGGCCCCGGCTACGTGATGGCCGAGGAGAACCTCCAGGGCGCCCAGTACAAGCGCGGCGTGATGGCCATGGCCAAGACCCAGGCTCCGGGTAGCACGGGCAGCCAGTTCTTCCTCGTTTACGGGGACATCGGGCTCACCCCGGATTACACGCCGGTGGGTACGATCACCAAGGGGCTCGACATCCTGGACAAGGTGAACAAAGCAGGCGTCATCACCGACATGGGAGATGGGACTGGAGCACCAAAGCAAACCGTCGAAATCAAAGACGTGACAATCGCCGGCAAGAGCTGACGTAATACAAACTAGGGACGAAGTAGTCCCGAAGGGTCTGATGGATAGTGCGGGAGGACACGGTGAGCACCGACCCGTGGGGCCGGGTAGACGACGACGGCACCGTCTACGTGCGTACGGCTGAGGGAGAGCGGGCCGTCGGCTCCTGGCAGGCCGGTGAACCCGAAGAGGCACTGGCCTACTTCCATCGCAAGTACGACGAGCTGGCCGGTCAGGTGCAGCTGCTGGAGCAGCGCGTCAGGGGCACCGACCTGGCTCCGGCCCAGGCGGAGGCGAACATCGCCAAGCTGCGCGAGGCCGTCGCCGACGCCCACGCCATCGGGGACCTGGCCGCGCTGACGGCCCGGCTCGACGGCCTGACCGAGCTCGTCGCCCAGCGCCGCGAGGAGGTCAAGGCCGCTCGCGAGCACGCCAGGGCCGAGGCCAGGACGGTCAAGGAGCGCATCGTCGGCGAGGCCGAGCGCATCGCGGACGAGACGACCCACTGGAAGTCGGGTGGCGAGCGGCTGCGCCAGCTGGTCGAGGAGTGGAAGGCCGCCGACCGCATCGACCGGGTCACCGAGGCGGCGCTGTGGAAGCGGCTGTCGGCCGCGCGCACGGCGTTCGCCAAGCGGCGCAAGCAGTACTTCGCGGGGCTCGACGAGCAGCGCGAGGGCGTGCGGGCGGCCAAGGAGCGCATCGTCGCCGAGGCCGAGGCGATCGCCGACTCGACCGACTGGGGCGCGACCGCGGCGATCTACCGCGAGCTGATGCAGCAGTGGAAGAGCGCGGGGCGCGCCTCGCGCGAGGCCGAGGACGAGCTGTGGGCCCGCTTCAAGGGCGCCCAGGACCAGTTCTTCCAGGCCCGTTCGGCGGTCTTCGCCGAGCGTGACGCCTCGCTGGCCGCCAACGCGGAGGTCAAGGAGGTGCTGCTCGCCGAGGCCGAGAAGATCCTGCCGGTCACCGACGTACGCACGGCCAGGGCGGCCCTGCGGCACATCCTGGAGCGGTGGGAGGCCGCCGGCCCCGTGCCGCGCGAGCAGCGCGACCGGCTGGAGGGCGGGCTGCGCAAGGTCGACGAGGCCGTGCGCAAGGCCGAGGACGCGGAGTGGAAGCGCTCCAACCCCGAGGCCAGGGCCCGTGCCCAGAGCACGGTCGAGCAGCTGCGCACCTCGATCGAGCAGCTGGAGAAGCGGCTGTCCAAGGCGCAGGCCGCCGGGCGCGCCAAGGACGTCAAGGAGGCCGAGGAGGCCCTGACCGCCCGCCGTTCGTGGCTGGCGGAGGCCGAGCGCACGCTGACCGAGTTCAGCTAGTCCGGCGCGGGGCCGCCGCCAGGCCCCACGCCGGACCGTCGGGGCGACTCCGCCCGGCCGGCCCCATGCCGGGCCATCCGGGAGCGGTCGCCACCTTCCGGGAGCCGTCGCCGAATCGGGCGGCGAGCGACGGCGCCTGATCTAGGCTGTCCGGCATGGACCCCGTCGCCGCCGCGCGTGCCCTCGTCGAGTAGATGTTCCCCGGCGCCCTGTACGCCTTCGTCGGCGGCAGCGTGCTCACCGAACGCCGCACCGACAC
Organism: Nonomuraea sp. KM90; assembly: GCF_052246675.1. NCBI lineage: Bacteria > Bacillati > Actinomycetota > Actinomycetes > Streptosporangiales > Streptosporangiaceae > Nonomuraea > Nonomuraea sp. KM90. The sequence continues at coordinate 29,881 of NZ_JBQQCB010000023.1, forward strand.
CTCCGACCTCGACATCGTGGTGGTGCTCGACGGTCTCGACCGCCCCTATCGCGAGACGCTGCGCTGGCACGGGTGGCCGGTCGAGCTGTTCGCGCACAGCGAGACCAGCCTGGCCGCCTACATCGAGCGCGGCTTCGAGCAGCGGCTGCCGATCCTCGCGCGCATCTGCTCCGAGGGCGCGGTGCTGGCCGACCGCACGGGCGGCCGGGCCAGCGACCTGCAGAGCGCGCTGGGCGAGCGCGTGTCGGCCGGTCCCGGCGGGCAGACGCCCGGCCAGGCCGACCGGGCGAGATACGTGCTGTCCGACCTGCTGGACGACCTGGCGGGCGCGTCGGATCCGGGTGAGCAGGCGTTCATCGGCTGGGAGGTCGTGCAGGCCGCCGCCAGGACGGCGCTGGGCCTGGGACGCAGGTGGCAGGGCAGCGGCAAGTGGCTGCTGCGCGAGCTGCGCGCGCACGATCCTGCCCTGGCCGATGAGCTGCTGACCGCCCACGACGACCCCGCCCGGCTGGCCGCGGTGGCCACGGAGGTGCTGGAACGGGCCGGAGGGCGCCTCTGGGAGGGTTACCGGAGCGAGGGGGATCCCTTCCACCAGATCCTGCGTCACGTCGCCTCAGGAGAGCTCTCGGGCGACACGGCGCAGAGCTCGGGCATGCGGCGGCTGGCCGCCGTCAGCGGCGCCACGACCGGGTCGGCGCGCCTGTGGATGGGCCAGACCCACGTCGCCCCCGCCACCCGCTCGTCGGACCACCACCACGGGGCCTCGGAGACGGCGATCTACGTGGTCAGCGGCACGCCGTCGTTCGTCTTCCTGGAGGAGGGCGAGGAGACCCGCATCGACGCGGGGCCCGGCGACTACGTGTTCGTGCCGCCGTACGTGCCGCACCGGGAGGAGAACCCGGACCCGTCGCGCGAGGCCGTCGTGGTGATCGCGCGCAGCACCCAGGAGGCCATCGTGGTCAACCTGCCCAGCCTGTCCGGCTAGACCCGCCTGCTGATCGCAGGGCGGGCCCGCGCCCGCCTGCCAGGCCCGAAGTGCGTCGGCTCGGAGAGCGCAGGTCGGGGGGGCCTCAGCCGCCGGCGCCGCTCACGCGGTAGACGTCGAAGACGCCCTGGATGCTGCGCACGGCCTTCAGCACGTGGCCCAGGTGCTTGGGATCGCCCATCTCGAAGGTGAACTTGCTGATCGCCACCCGGTCACGCGAGGTCGTGACCGAGGCGCTGAGGATGTTGACGTGCTGGTCGGACAGCGTGCGGGTGACGTCGGACAGCAGGCGCGGCCGGTCGAGCGCCTCGACCTGGATGGCCACCAGGAACACGCTGTCGTCGCTCGGCGACCAGCTCACCTCCACCAGGCGGTCCGGCTGCGCCTTGAGCTGCTGCACGTTGGTGCAGTCGGCCCGGTGCACCGAGACGCCGTGGCCCCGGGTGACGAAACCGACGATCTCGTCGCCGGGCACCGGGGTGCAGCACTTCGACAGGCGTACCCACACGTCGGCGTCGCCCGCCACGACCACGCCCGCGCCGCCACCCCCACGGGGACGGCCGCGCAGCCGGGTGGGCAGCGAGGTCTCGGCGATGTCCTCCTCGGCGCTGTCGACCCCGCCGATCGAGGCCACCAGCTTCTGCACCACGGACTGGGCCGCGATGTGCCCCTCGCCCACGGCCGCGTAGAGCGCGGAGACGTCGGGGTAGCGCAGGTCGCGGGCCAGCGCCAGCAGCGCCTCGCCGGACATCAGCCGCTGCAGCGGCAGGCCCTGCTTGCGCATGGCCCGCCCGATGGCCTCCTTGCCCGCCTCGATCGCGGTCTCGCGGCGCTCCTTGGAGAACCACTGACGGATCTTGTTGCGGGCACGGCCCGACTTGACGAACTTCAGCCAGTCGCGCGACGGCCCGGCGTCCGGCGACTTGGAGGTGAAGATCTCGACCGTGTCGCCGTTGCCGAGCCGCGACTCCAGCGGCACCAGCCGCCCGTTGACCCGCGCGCCGATGCAGCGGTGGCCCACCTCGGTGTGCACCGCGTAGGCGAAGTCGACCGGCGTGGCCCCCTCGGGCAGGGCGATGACCTGGCCCTTCGGGGTGAACACGTAGACCTCGGAGACCGACAGGTCGAACCGCAGCGACTCCAGGAACTCGCCCGGGTCGGAGGTCTCCTTCTGCCAGTCGAGGAGCTGGCGCAGCCAGGCCATGTCGCTGCCCGGCTTGACCTTGCCCGTGGGGCCGGGGGCGCCGACCTCCTCTTTGTACTTCCAGTGCGCGGCCACGCCGTATTCGGCCCTGTGGTGCATCGCGTGGGTGCGGATCTGCAGCTCCACCGGCTTGCCCTCGGGACCGATCACCGTGGTGTGCAGCGACTGGTACATGTTGAACTTGGGCATCGCTATGTAGTCTTTGAACCGCCCGGGCACCGGGTTCCACCGGGCGTGGATGGTGCCGAGCGCGGCATAGCAGTCGCGCACGCTGTCGACCAGCACGCGGATGCCCACGAGGTCGTAGATGTCGTCGAACGCGACGTCCCTGGCGATCATCTTCTGGTAGACCGAGTAGTAGTGCTTCGGCCGGCCCTTGACCACCGCGCGGATCTTCGCCTCGCGCAGGTCGCCGGAGACCTTCTCGATGACCTCCTGCAGGAACAGGTCGCGGCGCGGCGCCCGCTCCGACACCATGCGCGCGATCTCGTCGTAGCGCTTGGGGTAGAGCATGGCGAAGGCGAGGTCTTCCAGCTCCCACTTGATCGTGTTCATGCCCAGGCGGTGGGCCAGCGGGGCGAAGATCTCCAGCGTCTCGCGCGACTTCTGGTGGCGCTTGTGCTCCGGCAGGTAGCGCATGGTGCGCATGTTGTGCAGGCGGTCGGCCAGCTTGATGATCAGCACGCGGATGTCGCGCGACATGGCGACGACCATCTTGCGGACCGTCTCGGCCTGCGCGGCGTCGCCGAACTTGACCTTGTCCAGCTTGGTGACGCCGTCGACCAGTGACCCGATCGTGTCGCCGAAGTCGCCGCGCAGCTCGTCGAGGCTGTAGGCGGTGTCCTCCACCGTGTCGTGCAGCAGGGCCGCGCAGAGGGTCTCGTCGTCGGTGCCCAGCTCGGCCAGGATCGTCGCCACGGCCAGCGGATGGGTGATGTACGGGTCGCCGGACTTCCGCTTCTGGTCACGGTGGTGATAGGCGGCGACGTCGTAGGCACGCTCGATCACCCGCAGGTCGGCCTTGGGATGGGTGGCGCGCACCGTCCGGAACAACGGCTCCAGCACCGGATTCATGGCCCCACCCCCAAACCGCCTTCGACGCACCGCTGGAACGCCGGGCGCCTCGGCGTTGCCAGAGTCGGTCACGTCGGGCGCGACCACATCACGGGGCACACAGACTCCTCACGCAGTGGCTCCTCACGTTCGAGTCCAGATCCCCCCAGTGTATCCAGGTGGCAAACCTGGCCTGCCGTGGGCCGGACTCAGACGATCACGAGGGAGTGCAGCTCCACACCCCGCAGTCGCTCACGCCCGTTGAGGAAAGCCAGTTCCATCAGCACGGCGATGCCGACGACCTCGGCTCCGGCCCTCTCCACCAGGTCAACGGTGGCCCTCGCGGTGCCTCCCGTGGCCAGCACGTCGTCGACGATCAGAACCCGGTCGCCGGGCGCGAAGGCGTCACGGTGGACCTCGATGGTGGCGGAGCCGTACTCCAGATCGTAGGACTCTTCCAGGGTCGCGGCGGGCAGTTTCCCCTTCTTGCGCACGGGCACGAACCCGGCGGCCGCCCGGTAGGCCACCGGCGCGGCGAGGATGAACCCGCGCGCCTCGATCCCCACGATCTTGTCCACCTGGTGGAGGTCGGCCAGCGCGTCCACCACGGCCGCCATCGCGACCGGGTCGGCCAGGAGCGGGGTGATGTCCTTGAACATGACTCCCGGCTTGGGATAGTCGGGCACGTCCCTGATCCGGTCCAGGATCGTCGTGCTCAGCTCGGTCATGGCTTTCCTCGCATCTCTCCACCGGCCCTCTGCCGGGCTCCATGATGGTGCATCGCGCGCCCGCTCCGTACGGGAGGCTCTCAGACGCCCGCTGGGCGCCGCACATCGCCGGGGCGGACACGGACGACGCCCCCGCCCCGGTGAGGGGCGAGGGCGTCGTACGGAGCCCGCGGGCGGCTATCCCTTGGCTACGGCCGCGCTTTTGGAACCCTTCGATCCCTTGCCGCCTCCCGTGGAGGCCAGCCTCCTGGCGATGGCCTGGTATTTCGGCTCGCGCTCCTTCAGCGTCACCAGCAGCGGCGTGGCGACGCACAGCGACGAGTACGTGCCGACGATCATGCCGACGAACAGCGCCAGCGACAGGTCCTTCAGCGTGCCGGCGCCGAGCAGCGTGGTGCCGATGAACAGGATCGCCGCCACCGGCAGGATGGCGACCAGCGAGGTGTTCAGCGACCGGATCAGCGTGTGGTTGAGCGCATTGTTGGCCGCCATCGAGTAGGTCTGCTTCGACGTGTGGCCGAGCTTGGCCGTGACCTCCTTGATCATGTCGAACACCACGACCGCGTCGTAGAGCGAATAACCGAGGATGGTCAGGAAGCCCAGCAGCGTCGCGGGCGTGACCTCGAAGCCCGACCAGGCGTAGATGCCGGCCGTGATGACGAGGTCGTGGATGAGCGCGACGATGGCGGCCAGCGCCATCTTCGGCTCGAACGCCATCGACAGGTACAGGATGATCGCCAGCATGAACACGCCCAGGCCGATCCAGGCCTTCTGGGAGACCTCACCGCCCCAGGACGCGCCGATCGACTGGATGTCCACCTGGTTCGTCGGGACGCTGTAGTCCTTGGAGATGGCGGACTGCACCTCGTTCATGGTGCCTTCCGAGAGCGTCTCGGTCGTGACCCGCCAGCGGTCGCCGGCGGTCTGCACGATCGGCTGGTGCACGCCCTCTTCCTGGAAGGTCTCCCGGACCTGCTCGATGCTGGCGCTCGGCGCCTTGAACGAGAAGACCGATCCGCCCCTGAACTCGACACCCAGGTTGAGCCCGTTGATCAGCAGGCCGGCCAGCGAGACGACGAGCAGCAGGCCGGACAGGCTGTACCAGAGCCTCCACTTGCCGACGAAGTCGACGTCGATCTCGCCGCGATAGAGGCGACGCCCCAGTCCCATCTCAGGCCTCCTGCGGAGTGGTCGTGCGGCCGGGGGCCGTCGCCTCGCTCATGCGCTCGGCGTCGAGACCCGACAGCGGGTGCCCCTTGGCGAAGAACTTCATCTTCGCCAGCAGGGCGATGAACGGCTTGGTGAACAGGAACACCACCACGATGTCGATCAGCGTGGTCAGGCCCATCGCGAACGCGAACCCGGCCACACCGCCCACCGCCAGGAAGTAGAGCACGATCGCGGCGATGAACATGACGGCGTCGGCGATCAGGATCGTGCGTCGCGCACGGACCCAGGCCACCTCGACGGCCGCGCGGAGCGTCCGCCGCCCTTCCTTCATCTCATCACGTATGCGTTCGAAGTACACGATGAAGGAGTCGGCGGTGATGCCGATCGAGACCACCAAGCCGATGATGTGCGGCAGCGAGAGCCGGAAGTTGGCGTTGTGGCCGAGCACGACCACCGACGTGTACGTGATGACCGTGGCCACCACGAGGCTCAGCACCGCCACGATGCCCAGGCCCCGGTAGTAGAGCAGGCAGTAGAGGACCACGAGCGCCAGGCCGATGAGGCCCGCGACCAGGCCGCCCTCCAGCTGGTCCTGGCCCAGCGTCGACGACACCGTGTCGATCGAGCTGCGGTTGAACTTCAGCGGCAGCGCGCCGTACTTGAGCTGGTCGGCCAGGTTGGTGGCGCTGGCCTGGTCGAACCCGCCGGTGATCTCGGCCCGGCCGCCGGGGATCGGGCTGATGATGTTGGGCGCGGTGATGACGACGCCGTCGAGCACGACCGCGACCTTGTTGCGCGGCTCGGGCGAGTTGTAGGCGGTGGTGGTGAGCTTGCTCCACTCGCCCGCGCCCTTGCTCTTGAAGTCGAGCTGGACGATCCACTCGGTGGTGCCCTGGCGCACGCCGGCCGAGGCCGTGTCGATGTCGGTGCCGACCACCTTGGCGACGTCGAGGACGTACTTGAAGCTGCCGTCGGTCTCGCAGCCCGCGTACTGCTTGTTCGGGTCGTCCTGGACGCCCTGGCCGCGGTTGGCCGGGTCGGCGCAGTCGAGCTTGTTGAACTGGGCCAGCACCGCCGGGTCGATGCCCGAGGTGTCGATGCCGGCGTTGGGGTCCTGCAGGGGCGGCGTGCTGGCCTGGGCCGTCGGGCTGCCCGACGGCGACGTCTTGGCCTCCTGGCCCTTCTTGGAGTCCTGCTTCTGCCCGTTCTGCCGGCCGTCGGACGGCTGCGCGGACGGCTCAGCGGACGCCTGCGTGGACGCCTGCGCGGACGGCGCGGGCGTCGGGGCGGTCAGCGCGGACGAAAGCGCCTTGCCCGTCGGGGAGGCGCTCGGCTGTGGTGTGCCGGCCGACTGCGAGGTCGTCGGCTTGGCCGAGGGGTTGGCGGAGCCGGTGGGGCTGGCGGACGGCGTCGGCGCGTTGGTGGCCAGGTCCTGAGGTATCTGCGTGGCCGCCATGGCGAGCACCTGGCGGAAGCGCAGCTCCGCGGTGGTGGCGACCAGCTTGATGGCCTCGCTCTGTCCGACGCCCGGGATGGAGATGATGATGTTGTCGCCGGACTTGGCGACCTCCGCGTCGGAGATTCCGGTGCCGTTGACCCGATCGCGGATGATGTTGACCGCCCGGTCGAGGATCTCCTCGGGGGGCGCCGCGTTGTTCTGGGTCACGGGAGACAGAGTCACCGTCGTGCCGCCGGCGAGGTCGAGCCCCAGCTTGGGCGTGAACGCCCTCTGCAGGAGCATCGTCCCGCCCAGGGCGAGGATGAGCGCCAGAAGCACCAGGAGCGTACGCCCCGGGCGGCTGTGGCGGCTGGTCGATCGGGCCACTGGTCGTCAGTTCTTTCAGATTAGGGGTTTGTCGCAGAGCTTAGTCAGGACTTCTTGCTACTGGAGCCCTGGTCGCCGTTGCGCTCCACGGTGGCCTCGGACTCCGTCTTGCCCTCCTCGCCGAGCTCGGCCTCGTGAGCGACCGGCTCGTCATCGCTCGCCGGGGCGTCGCCCGGCGTGACGACGCGGCCGATGGCGGCCTTCACCCAGCGGGTCTCGATCCCCGGCGCGACCTCGAGGACGACGTCCTCGTTGTCCACCGCGACGACGGTGCCGAACAGGCCGGTCGTGGTCATGACCCGCGCGCCCGGGGTCAGGGAGTTCTGCATCTGGATCGCCTCTTGCTGGCGCTTGCGCTGAGGGCGGATCAGCAGGAAGTAGAACACCACCACCAGAAGGATCAGCGGCAGGATGCTTCCGAGTTGTCCCATGTCCATAAGGGGCGACCTTCCATTGTCGTACAAGAAGTTGACACCGGCCTCGCGCCGGAAATTCCGTGCGTTGCTTCGGGCCGCGCCGCTCAGCCCGTCAGCCTACACAGCCAGCCAAGCCACGGAGTGTAGGCGCTTGTTGCGAAACGCGGCAACGAGGCAGCGTTTCGGCGCGCGGGGAAGTTCCCATTTTGAAATGGTTGCAACCGTTCTGTGATCAGTCGAAAAGTGACGCTCCGAACGCGTCGGGTGGCGGCGTCATGCCGAGGTGGGTCCAGGCGGCCGCGGTGGCGACCCGGCCGCGCGGGGTCCTGGCCAGCAGCCCCTGGCGTACGAGGAACGGCTCGGCCACCACCTCGACCGTCTCCGGCTCCTCCCCCACGGCCACCGCCAGCGTGGACAGGCCGACCGGCCCGCCGCCGAACTTCCTCAGCAGCGCCCCGAGCACCGCCCGGTCGAGCCGGTCGAGCCCTTCGGCGTCGACCTCGTAGAGATTGAGCGCGGCCGAGGCGATGTCGCGGTCGATCATGCCGTCGGCCCGCACGTCGGCGAAGTCGCGCACGCGCCTGAGCAGGCGGTTCGCGATGCGCGGCGTGCCCCGGGAACGCCGGGCGATCTCGTGGGCGGCCTCCCCCGGCAGCGTGACGCCCAGCAGCCTGGCCGAGCGGTAGAGCACCTGCTCCAGCTCGCCGACCTCGTAGAAGTCCATGTGGGCGGTGAAGCCGAACCGGTCGCGCAGCGGCGCGGGCAGCAGCCCGGCGCGGGTGGTGGCGCCGACCAGCGTGAACGGGGCGATGTCGAGCGGGATGGCGGTGGCGCCCGGGCCCTTGCCGACGACGATGTCGACCCGGAAGTCCTCCATGGCGAGGTAGAGCATCTCCTCGGCGGGCCTGGCCATCCGGTGGATCTCGTCGATGAACAGCACCTCGCCCTCGGCCAGCGTGGACAGGATGGCCGCGAGGTCGCCCGCGCGCTCCAGGGCGGGGCCCGAGGTGATCCGGAGCGGCGCGTTCAGCTCGGCCGCGATGATCATGGCCAGGGTGGTCTTGCCGAGGCCCGGGGAGCCGCTCATGAGCACGTGGTCGGGCGGGCGTTGCCGGCGCAGGGCGCTCTCGAGGACCAGGGACAGCTGCTCGCGCACGCGCCCCTGGCCGATGAACTCGCCGAGGCGCTTGGGCCGGAGCGCGGCCTCGATCTGCAGCTCGTCGCCCCCGGCGTCGGGTGACAGGATCTCCCTCTCAAAGCCCACGCCGGCACCTCCTCTCCCCGCCCGGCACCTGGGTGTCGGCTCTTCCGACTTGCCTATCACGCATCACCGACGTTCCCCCGGCCTTTTTCCGACGCCGTCCCGGCGGGCGCCCCCAGCGCCGCGATCACCGGCGTTCCTCTCGACGTCCGCGCTCTTGGAGGGCGGGAGGCGTTGGTCATCGGACGCTCAGGGAGCGGAGTGCGGCCTTCAGGAGGGCGGCGACCTGGGGCTGACGGCCGGCGGCGACTTCGGCGTCGGCGTCCGGCTCCACCACGGCGATGGCCTCGTCGGCGTCCTTGCTGGAGTAGCCCAGCCCGACCAGGCCCGAGTGGACCTGCTCCCGCCACACCGCCACCCGGCGCTCGCCGTTGAGGGCGGCGTTGACGGCCTCCTCGGGCGTGCCGAGCCGGTCCTTGAGCTCCAGCACGATCCGCTGTGCCCCCTTCTGCCCGATCCCCGGCACCTGCGTGAGCGCCTTGAGGTCGGCACTGGCCACGGCCACGCGCAGCGCGTTGGGGGTGTGCACGGCGAGCATCGCCAGCGCCAGCTTGGGGCCCACGCCGCTGGCCGTCTGGAGCAGCTCGAACACGGCACGCTCATCGTCGGTGGCGAAGCCGTACAGGGTGAGTGATTCCTCGCGCACCACCAGCGACGTGGACAGGCGCGCTGCCTCGCCCATGCGCAGTGTCGCCAGGGTGCCGGGGGTGCAGTGGGTGAGGATGCCGACGCCGCCGACCTCGATCACCGCCCCGTCGGGCGCTATCGCCGTCACCTTGCCCGCCACTGACGCGATCACGCCCGTCCTCCTGCCGTCCCTGGCCCCGCCGTTGCGCGGCTCACCTCACCGGTTCTCATCACCGGCTCCTGTCATAGCGCACATCCGGGCGCTCGGAGCCCGCTTTCCGCTCTGCCCATGCTGTGCCAATGCCGTGCCCATGCTGTCTTCGCGGCGCTCCACCTCTGCCGTCTCCGGGCCGCTGGGGGCCACGACGCGTTGCGGGCGCGCCGCCTCCGCAGGCTCGGCCCAACCGTCGAACCGCCTCCGGTGGCGTTCCGCGTCCCCGCATCCGGCGACGGGCCACGAGGCGGCTGCCGGTCCGTGGCGTGCCGCGAGACGGCATCCCGGCCGGCGGAGCACCGCGAGGCGGACTCCCCTCCGAGGGCATGCCGTTGAGCGGAGCATGGGCAGGCGGTGTCCCGGCCGACAGCGCCCCGCGAGGAGGCGTCCCGGCAGGCGGCATGGCGTGGGGTGGAGGGCCGGGCGGCGGCGTCAGGTTCGGTGGTGCCCTGCGCGGCGGGGAGCCGCGTGGGGTGGTCAGGGGTCATCGCCTGGGGCTCGGGCGGGTGGCTCGGGCCAGGGCCTCGGCCAGGCGGTGCTGGGCGCCGCCGCGCCAGATGTGGCAGATGGCCAGGGCCAGCGCGTCGGCGGCGTCGGCGGGCTTGGGCATCTCCGTGAGCCGCAACAGGCGGGTGACCATGGCGCCGATCTGCTTCTTGTCGGCCGTGCCGCTGCCCGTGATGGCGGCCTTGACCTCGGAGGGCGTGTGCAGGGCCACCGGCAGCCCGCGCCTGGCCGCGCACAGCACCGCGATGCCCGCCGCCTGGGCGGTGCCCATCACGGTGCGCACGTTGTGCTGGCTGAAGACGCGCTCCACCGCGACCGCGTCGGGGCGCACGTCGTCGAGCCACTGCTCGATGCCGGCCTCGATGCCGACGAGCCGGGCGCCGAGCTCCTCGTCGGAGCCCGTGCGCACCACCCCGACGGAAACCAGCGTCAGCGGCGCGCCCGGGCGCCCCTCGACAGCACCCAGGCCGCACCGGGTCAGCCCCGGGTCGACGCCCATCACGCGCACCGGCATGCCCTCCCGCCCGGCCGAACATCTGTTCGGCACGAGACTTTACCCCGGTTGAGGTGGCCGTGCATCGGGAAACGGCCGCTAGAAGTAGTCGAGCATGTACGGCTTCGCCGCGAAGGCCGCCTCGAGCGCCTGGTCGTACCGGTCATCTCCGGACATGAGACCCGCGAGCCGCAGCGTGTACGGCGGGATCCCGGCGTACAGGGCGGAGAAGCCGTTCACCGAGAGCGTGACGCCGCCCTCGGCGGCCGGCGTGGCGGTGCCCGATCCGCCCGAGATCTCCAGGCGCCACGTGCCCCCGCCCCTGACCGGGTCGTCCACGGTGACGACGGCGTCGCAGGCCACGTTCGCCGGATAGCCGCGCCGCTCCACCGCCGCCGCCACGTCCAGCACCCTGAACATCCACCGCGCCTGCTTGACCTGCTCCTCCGAGCGCTCGCCGAGCAACCACAGCACCGGGTCGTCCGGCGCCACGGAGGCGACGACCTCGCGGGCGATCGAGGACGCGCTGCCGACCAGCGACCACAGCGCCCGCAGGGTCTCCGGGGAGGTGGCGACGAGATTCTCGACCTGCATGTCGTCGCCCTTCCACCGGTAGATGACGTAGCCGTCGTCGGCGAGGTAGAGGAAGTCGTCCTCGTTGCCGAGCCACAGGTTCCAGGTGGCCTCGTCCCAGGAGACGGGCCCGCTCGACCGGGCGGCGGTGTGTACGCGGTGCAGCACCGAGACGAGCTCCGCGGCGTCGCCCGGCCCCATCCTGCGCAGCTTGACCTGCCCGGACGGCCGGATCCTGCGCAGCGACTCGGCGGGCAGCCGGACGGTGTGCCGGGCTCCGGCGTGCTCGTAGCCGACCCTGCGGTAGATGGGCGTGGTGGCCGGATAGAGCGCCGAGACCGCGTCGCCCAGCTCCGCCGCGCGGCCGATGACGGCCCGCATGAGGGTGGTGCCGACGCCGCGCCCGCGGTCCTCCGGGTTGACGGTGACCCCCGCGATCCCGGCCATCGGCTGCGGCGTGCCGTGCCACCACTGCGTGAACCGGCGCACCCGGGCCGCCGCCGCCAGCCGGGTGCCGTCGAACACCCCCAGGTAACGGCCCTCACCCAGCACGGGGAGCACCGCCTGGCGCCACCTGTCCCGGTCGGCCGCGGGGATCGGGCCGAACGAGCGCTTGCGCAGGTCGAGGACGTCGTCGAGGTCTTCGGGAGTCAGGTCACGTATGTCCACAGGCAGCAAACCTACGCAGCGCGCGTGCGGACCCGCGAGTCATTTGTCGCGATGGCGAGCCTGTCGAGGTAGAGCAGCTGGGCGGCCACGAGGGCGGCCAGCGCGACGGCGACGACGAGCAGCGGGGTGGCGGCGCCGATGTCGGGGACGGAGGTGTTGAAGCCGCTGAGCTGGTTCACCTGGGCGACGGGGGCGGTGAACAGGGCGGGGTTCTGGACCACCAGCATCGGCCAGAGCAGGTCGTGCGCGTTAACGAGGGTGACGGCGCCGGTGAGGACGCCCGCCATGGGGAGCGACGGCAGGAACACGCCGCCGAAGAAGTCCCGGTCGGTGCGCTCGGCCAGCCCCTTGCACAGCAGCGTGAGCACGAACAGGGCGGGCACGCTCACGAGGAGGGGCGGGATCAGGGCGGGCAGGGAGTCGATGAGGCCCAGGTTGCGGATGTTCTGCCAGTTGGCGACGCCGAGGGGGCCGGGGCCGACGAACAGCCAGGGGGCGAAGGCCAGGAGCAGCCACTCGCTGCCCCGCCCGAGCGGGCGCAGGCCGCCGATGCCGAGTGCCGCCAGGTAGGCCACGCCGACCGAGACCAGGGCCCCCGCCAGGGCGGGGACCCAGGTGTTGACCTGCGCGCGCAGGTCGCCGGCCGGGGTGTCCGGGGAGGCCAGCACGCCGTCGGCCCAGGGCCAGGCGCACAGGAGCGCGACGGCCACGACGACGACCAGCGCCACGACCCCGACGGCCACCCCCGCCACCCCGGGGGTACCGCGGTGCGGCGGCCCCGACCCGTCGTGCGCGGCCGGGGGACCCAAGGGGCCGGTGGGCGTGGCGGTGCGCGGGGTGACGGAGAGGCGGAGGCGGGTGGCGACCGCGATGACCGTGGCGACGATGCCCAGCACGCCGAGGATCACCCCCGTGAGGGCCGCGACGGCCGCACCAGGACCGAACTCGGCCAGCCGGAAGGCGTAGTGGTACTGCAGGCCCGCGAGCGTCTCTGTGGAGCGCTGAGGGCCTCCCCTGGTGAGCACCAGGCCGATGGAGAACGCCTGGAGCCCGACGGCGACCGTGGCGAGCGCGACGAGCGCCCCGACGGCGAACGTCGCGGGACCGGCGGTGCCCCCGCGCAGGGCGGGCAGGAACGTGATCACGGCCAGCGCGCACACGACCCCGAACGTGGCGGCGGCGACGACGAGCCGGAGCGTTCCAGGCGCCGTCGCGGGCTCGCGCAGCCCCTCGGCCAGGGCGACCAGGCCGGACGCGTCCTGTCTCAGCCCCTGCATCCAGGCCCCCGCGACCGCGACGGGCGAGAAGGTGACGACGGCCAGCGAGAGCACGACCCGCCCGGCGCGCCTGGGCCACGTGCCCGCCCGGTCGAGCGCCAGGGCCAGCAGCGGCCCCACCACCACGGCCACCAGCAGCGGGATCACGGTCAGCGAGAGCGTGAAGCCCAGAGCCCGCCAGAAGTCGCCCTCACCCAGCAACTCGGTGTAGTTGGACATCCCCACGTAGGAACTCTCACGCATGACGCCGCCGCTCTGGAGGCTGAGCCAGATCGTCTGGACGGTCGGCAGCACCAGGGAGATGAGGGTGCCGAGCAGCGCCGGTACGGCGAGCAGCCAGCCGAGCGCGGGTGAGTAGGCCGGAGGAGGGGTGGGGGAAGTCACGTCGCCAGACCCTACGCTGCCCCGGCCCCTCGCGCACGCGAAGAAACGCGCGCGTCCCGGGCGGCGCCGGGTGCGCACGACCGAGCCCGGCGGGTACGCGCGAACGAGGGCCCGGCGGGCGAACCGGACCCTCCAGGTGGCGGAGCCGCTAGTCCAGCGCCGCCAGCACGTCGTCGGAGACGTCGAAGTTGGCGAAGACGTTCTGCACGTCGTCGCTGTCCTCCAGCGCGTCGATGAGGCGGAACACCTTCTTGGCGCCCTCCTCGTCGAGCGGCACGCTCATCGTCGGCAGGAAGCTGGACTCGGCCGAGTCGTAGTCGATCCCGGCCTCCTGCAGCGCCTTGCGCACCGGCACCAGGTCGCCCGCCTCGGAGACGACCTCGAAGGACTCGCCGAGGTCGTTGACCTCCTCGGCGCCGGCGTCGAGCACGGCCATCAGCACGGTGTCCTCGTCGAGCCCGTTCTTGGGCACGATCACGACGCCCTTGCGGTTGAACATGTAGGACACGGAGCCGGGGTCGGCCAGCGAGCCGCCGTTGCGGGTCAGCGCCACGCGCACCTCGGAGGCCGCGCGGTTGCGGTTGTCGGTGAGGCACTCGATGAGCACCGCGACGCCGCCGGGCGCGTAGCCCTCGTACATGATCGTCTGCCAGTCGGCGCCGCCGGCCTCCAGGCCGCCGCCGCGCTTGCGCGCCCGCTCGATGTTGTCGTTGGGCACGGAGTTCTTCTTCGCCTTGAAGATGGCGTCGAAGAGGGTGGGGTTGGCGTCCGGGTCAGGGCCACCGGTCCGGGCCGCCACCTCGATGTTCTTGATGAGCTTGGCGAAAAGCTTGCCGCGCTTGGCGTCGAGCGCGGCCTTCTTGTGCTTCGTCGTCGCCCATTTGGAGTGGCCGGACATTACCTAGAGCTCCCTCACCATGTCTACGAAGTAACGGTGCACGCGTACGTCCCCGGTGAGCTCGGGGTGGAACGACGTAGCGAGCAACGGCCCTTGACGGACCGCGACGATCCTATCCCCAGGCTCGGCCCTGCCCAGCACTTCGACGTCCGCGCCCACGGATTCGACCCAGGGCGCGCGGATGAAGACGGCGTGCACCTGCTCCCCGGCGAAGCGCAGGTCGGACTCGAAGGAGTCCACCTGGCGGCCGAACGCGTTGCGCCTGACCACCATGTCGATGCCGCCGATGGTCTGCTGGCCGGCGATGCCGTCCTCGATCCGGTCGGCCAGCATGATCATGCCGGCGCAGGAGCCGTAGGCGGGCATGCCCTCCTTGATCCGCATCCGCAGCGGCTGCAGCATGTCGAAGGTCTCGGCCAGCTTCCACATCGTGGTCGACTCGCCGCCGGGGATGACCAGGCCGTCGACCGCGTCCAGCTCGGCGGGGCGGCGTACGGCGGTGGCCGTCGCGCCCGCCTCCTGAAGCATGCGCGCATGCTCGCGCACGTCTCCCTGGAGGGCGAGTACACCGATCTTGGGCACAGCCGATCCTTTCGTCCGGGTACGGATTCCGCCAATTCAACACCAGGATGCGCCGACATCTTCCGCCTGGGGGCCGCGTCCGGCGAACTCGCGCAGGTCAGGGCCGCAAGGCCACTTCCATGTGGACGGGCTTGTGGTCCGACAGGGTCACCTCGCGCGCCACGTGGCAGCTCCGCACGCTGCCCTTGGGGGCGAACAGGTAGTCGAGCTTCTTGTCCTCGCGGGTCCGGCCTCCGGTGCGCCGCGCGCCGCGCTGGTCGCACTCCTGGTACGCGCGGTAGAACGGGGCGACGGCCCGGCGGCCGGCGGCGCTGCCGTAACCGCCGTCGGGCGGCGAGACGTTGAGGTCGCCGCCGACGATCGTCCGGTAGCCGGGCCTGGCGGCCACCTCCAGCAGGCGTTGGAGCTGCCGGGTGCGGTAGGGGGCGCCCGGTTGGCGGTCGTCGTACTGGGCGCCGGAGGACAGGTGGGTGCCGCAGGCGCGGACCTTGGGGGCGGCCACGGTGGCGCAGAGGGCGGCGCGCCGGACGTACCAGGGCGGGGCGGGCAGCGGGTGGGTCTCGAACGTGGCCTCGCCGGCCACCGCGACCGCGATGCTCTGCGCGCCGCGCGGGCGGCCGAGGCGGTCGGGGTGGCAGGCGTACGGCTTGCCGTCGTGAGTGGTCAGGCCCCAGGAGCCGACGGTCCAGCTACGGCCGGTGCGCCGCTCGAGCCAGAGTTCGAGGGTGCCCGTCGCTCCGGTGCAGAACTCCTGCAGGAAGATGACGCCGGGCCGGGCGGTCCGGGAGAGCGCCTGCCGGCCGATGTTCTCGGCCAGCTCGACGGCGCCGGCGCGGTAGAGGCGGCAGTCGGAGTTGGTGCCGGTGCAGACGTTCCACGTCATGACGGATAACTCCGTGCGTACGGGCGCCGCGAGCAGCCCCGCCACGAGCAGCAGCACGTGTCCCACCATGGTGGGACATCAAACCACAGCGGGCGCGGTGTCGTGCGTGGCGTGGCCGGCGTCCACGCGGGCCAGGGAGCGCAGGTGGTGGCGCCGGGTGTACAGGATGGCCATGCCGATGGCGCAGCAGACCGCCCCGAGCGCGTACGGCACGGCGACGCCGACCTCCTCGCCGAGCTTGGTGGCGACGAACGGGGCGAGCGCGCCGCCCATCCAGCGCACGAAGTTGTAGCCCGCCTAGGCGACCGGCCTGGGGGCGTCGGAGACCTCCATGGCCGACTCGGTGAAGACGGTGTTGCCGAGGCCGATGGGGATGCCGGACAGGACGGTGAACACGACGATGCCCGCGTGCCCGGACAGCGCGATGCCGATCTGGAGGACGGCGAGCAGGGCCAGCGACAGGTGCAGCACGTTGACCGAGCCGATCCTGCGCCGCAGCGGCGGCGCGCCGAAGACCGAGGCCAGCGCCACGCAGACGCCCCAGCCGAAGAAGACGGCGCCGATGCCGTACGGGGACATGTGCAGGATGAACGGGGGTGAAGGCGAGGATCGTGAAGAAGGCGAAGTTGTAGAACAGCGCGGTGAAGGCGGTCGTGGACAGGCCGCCGTGGGCCAGGGCCCTGATGGGGGCGCTCAGCCTGGTCGGCACCGCGGGCCTGGCGGGGGCCTTGAGCAGGGTGACGATCAGCACGAAGCCGACGGCCATGAGCTGGCGGCGCCGAAGAACGGGGCTCGCCAGTTCCAGTCGCCGAGCAGCGCGCCGACGAGGGGGCCGGCGGAGATGCCCAGGCCGAGCGCGGCCTCGTACAGGATGATGGCCGACTCCGCGCCGCCGCCGGCGGCGCCGACGATGACGGCCAGCGCCGTGGCCACGAACAGCGCGTTGCCCAGGCCCCAGCCGGCGCGGAAGCCGACGAGCTCGGCGACGCTGGTGGAGGTGCCGGCCAGCGCGGCGAACACGATCACCAGCGCCAGCCCGGCCAGCAGCGTCCGCTTGCCGCCGATGCGGCTGGAGACCCAGCCGGTGATGAGCATGGCCACGGCCGTCACCAGGAAGTAGCTGGTGAACAGCAGGGAGACCTGGCTGGGGGTGGCGTCCAGGTTTGCATGCCGTTCCTTTCTACGAGCGGCCGAGCTTGGCCAGCACGGGCAGGGCGGCCGCGAGCGTGGCGCGCTCCTCCTCGGTGAGCGCGGCCAGCTCCCGGGTGAGGTGGCCGATCCTGGCCTGGCGTACGGCGCGCAGCCTGTCGCGCCCCTCGCCGGTTAGCTCGACCGTCCTGACCCGCGCGTCGGCGGGGTCGGACCCGCGGGTCACCAGGCCCGCGTCCTCCAGGCGGTTGATCTGGACGGTCATGGTGGGGAGCTGTACGGCGTGCTCCTCGGCCAGCGCGGTCATCCGGCGGGGGCCGTGCTCGAGCGAGCCGAGGACGCCGTACTGCTGGCTGGTGACGGGTTGGCCGGCGACGGTGCGCCTGAGCAGGAGGACCAGGTGCCGCAGCACCGCGGAGACCTGCTCGGCCAGGTGGGTGGGATCGTCCCTCATGGTTGGCCAAACTAACTTAGCCTGGCTAATATTCCGGCCCAGGGAAACGCAAGGACCCGGCCTCCCGAGGAGACCGGGTCCTTCGACGAGGGGTTACGGACGCTCGGTCTCCAGGCGGACCGTCTCCTCCACCGTCATCTGCTGGCCGATGCGCATCGCCGGGTCGAGCGGGCGCAGGTACGTCTGCTTGACCCCGGGCGCGCGGTCCTCGATGACGAACGTGGCCTTGGTGTACACCTCGGACCCGGGCGTCTGGACCTGCGGCACGACCTTGAAGTCGGCCGTCATCAGGTCCCGCTCGATCTTCGTCAGCACGTAGCCGCGCTGGTTGTTGTAGAACTTCAGGTGCGGGTTGATCGCCAGGAACGGGTGCTGCGCCGGGTCCGAGTCGGCCCCGTTGCCGCCCGTCGAGATCGACGTGGCCACCAGCTCCGACCCCACCGTGGGCCCGGTCGGGTCGTCGTAGTCGAGCTTGAGGTCGCTGGCCCAGTGCGCGTGCACGTCGCCGGTCAGCACCACCGGGTTGCGCACCTCGGCGTCGATCCAGCCCTGGGTGATGCGCTGCCGGGAGGCGACGTAGCCGTCCCAGGCGTCCTGCGAGGTGATCTTGGCGGGCCCGGCGTTGTTGTCGCGCTGGGCGAAGAAGACCTGCTGGCCCAGGATGTCCCACTGCGCCCGCGAGTGGCGGAAGCCGTTCAGCAGCCACTCCTCCTGCGCGGCACCGGTGATCGAGCGGGCCGGGTCCACCGCGGCCGGGCAGTCGCGGTAGCCGTCGCCGCAGCCCTGGTCGTCGCGGTACTGGCGGGTGTCGAGCATGTGGAAAGTGGCCATCCGGCCCCACCGGATGCGCCGGTAGAGCTGCATGTCGATGCCGCGCGGGATCGAGGTGCGGCGCAGCGGCATGTTCTCGTAGTACGCGCGGAAGGCGGCCTCGCGCCTGGTCAGGAAGTTCGGCTGGGGGGTCTCGGGGCGCTCGGGCACCTCGTCGGCCCAGTTGTTGTCCAGCTCGTGGTCGTCCCACACCACCAGCCACGGCGCGGCGGCGTGCGCGGCCTGGAGGTCGGGGTCGGCCTTGTACTGGGCGTGCCGCTGGCGGTAGTTGGCCAGGGTCTCGGTCTCGGGGCCCTCGTGGTGGCGGACGTTGCCGCCGGGGATGGTGTAGGTGTCCCTGGTGTACTCGTACTGGTAGTCGCCCAGGTGCAGGACCAGGTCGGGGTGCTCCTCGGCGAGGCGGCGGTAGGAGGTGAAGTAGCCGTGCTCGTACTGGGCGCACGAGACGAAGGCCATGGCCAGGGCGCCGCCGTACGACAGGGGGTGCGGGGCGGTGCGGGCGCGGCCGACCGGCGAGACGTACGGGCCGACGCGGAAGCGGTACCAGTACTCGCGGTCGGAGCTCAGCCCCTGGACCTCGACGTGGACGCTGTGACCCCACTCGGGGGCGGCGACGGTGACGCCCGTGCGGACGACCCGGCGCCCCCGCTCGTCGCCGTAGATCTGCCACTGCACGGGGAAGGGCCGCTGCGGCATGCCGCCGAGCCCGTCCTCGGCCATGGGCTCCTGGGCGAGCCTGGTCCACAGGACGAAGCCCTCGTGGTCGGGGTCGCCGGAGGCGACGCCGAGGGTGAAGGGGTCGGTGCGCAGACCGCGCGAGGCCAGGCTCTGGGCCGTCTCGGCGGCGGGGTCGGGCTCGGCGTGCGCGGCGGTGGCGGGGATGGCCGCGGCGGCGCCTGCCGCTAACCCGGTGACGAGGAAATGCCTGCGGTTGAGGGACATGCGGCGCTCCTGGACGATCAAGGGTGAGGGACGCCCCGTAGCCTGACTGAGAATCATGACTACGTGGTGAACACCACACAACACGAAAAAGGCGACATCCTTCGCGGATGTCGCCTTCTCCGGCAATTTCCACCGTCACATTGTGGCGCCCCCGCCAGGCCGTCACCGGCCTGCCAGAGGTGATCGTCTCACGCCGGCAAGTCTGTGACCTGCAACGACGCGCCGCCTTACCAGCCGCGCTCGGCCAGGCGGTGCGGCTGCGGGATCTCGTCGACGTTGATGCCGACCATGGCCTCGCCCAGGCCGCGCGAGACCTTGGCGATGACGTCGGGGTCGTCGTAGAAGGTCGTGGCCTTGACAATGGCCGCGGCGCGCTTGGCCGGGTCGCCCGACTTGAAGATGCCCGAGCCCACGAACACGCCCTCGGCGCCGAGCTGCATCATCATCGCCGCGTCGGCCGGGGTGGCGATGCCGCCCGCGGTGAACAGCACGACCGGCAGCTTGCCGGTCTTGGCGACCTCGACGACCAGCTCGTAGGGGGCCTGCAGCTCCTTGGCGGCGACGTACAGCTCGTCCTCGGGCAGCGAGGTGAGCCGCTTGATCTCGGCGCGGATCGTGCGCATGTGGGTGACGGCGTTGGAGACGTCGCCGGTGCCGGCCTCGCCCTTGGAGCGGATCATGGCCGCGCCCTCGGTGATGCGGCGCATGGCCTCGCCCAGGTTGGTGGCCCCGCACACGAACGGCACGGTGAACTGCCACTTGTCGATGTGGTTGGCGTAGTCGGCCGGGGTCAGCACCTCCGACTCGTCCACGTAGTCGACGCCGAGCGCCTGCAGCACCCTGGCCTCGACGAAGTGGCCGATGCGGGCCTTGGCCATGACGGGGATCGAGACGGCGTCGACGATGCCGTCGATCATGTCGGGGTCGCTCATCCGGGACACGCCACCCTGCGCGCGGATGTCGGCGGGCACGCGCTCCAGGGCCATGACGGCCACCGCGCCGGCGTCCTCAGCGATCTTGGCCTGGTCCGGCGTGACGACGTCCATGATGACGCCGCCCTTGAGCATCTCGGCCATGCCGCGCTTGACGCGGGCGGTTCCGGTGACGGGGGTGCTTTCTGGCGTGCTGCTGGACACGGTCATCCTCACGGGCTCTCAACGGCGGATCGGTAAGTTATCAAGCCCATCGTAGGTCCTGGAGGACCCCTCCCCCGACATGCCAGGATGTCAGGTTTTACCGCCATACCGATACAGGTAGGCGCTACGGGATGACGGGCTTGCGGCTGGCGAGGGCCACCCAGACCTGGCCGGGGGCGAAGTTCATCGGCTCGCCGCTCTCAGTGGTGAACGTCGTGCCGGACTCCTCCGATTCCCGTTCCCACCGCGCCTTGAAAGCTTTACCGTCGCGCAGCACGATGGCCGAGCCCTTGCCCGTGGTGTGCACCAGCGGTGTGTAGCTGTCGTTCTTGTCGTGGAACTCCGAACGCTCGGTCTTGGTGTACTGGACGACGATCGTCGGCGCGCCGAGCTGGCCGCCCTCGGCGGCCATGTCCTTCTTGCCGTCCTGCCAGATCATCCACTGCTTGCGCTCCTCCGACCAGGCGAAGGTGAAGCGCGCGGCGGGCCACTTGACGGTGTACGACTTGCGCTCGACCCCGCCCTCGGCCGGGGCCTCGCCGAACGTGAAGCCGATGTCCTTGGCCTTGGTCGCCTTGGGCGCCTTGGCCAGGAGCTGCTTGGTGTTGGCGAACAGGTTGTAGGGGGCGAAGCGGCCGGGCTGGCGGAAGTACGCGCCGGGGTTGCGCGTGTCGCCCACGTCGAACAGCGACGCCTCGGCGATGAACGGCAGCATCTTGGTCTGCGCGCCCGAGTAGGAGAAGGCCGGCTTGCCGAACTGCGGCGCGATGTGCAGATCGGAGATGCGGGCGCTGCGCACGGGGCCCACCTTGGGCGGCAGCTTGGAGGAGAAGATCGCCATGAGCCGGGTCAGCCCGGCCTCGACCTGCTCGACGTAGACGATGTCCGCGCTCTTGAGCCCGAGCTGCGGCTTGCCGGCCGCGGTGTTCTCGATCTTCACGGCCAGCACCGGCTTGAGGCTCTGGTACGGCTTGCCGGTGAACGGGTGCGCGTTGACCTCCTCCGGCTCCTCGCTGGGCGCGGCCGTGGCGGCCTGGGGCGCCTTGCCGGGGGCCGGTTCTTCCGACGAGCAGGCGGCGACGGGCAGCAGCACGGCCGCTCCGGCCAGCCAGAGCGTGATCATCCGGGGTAGCCGCACGTGTAACTCTCCTCGCTTCAGCCCGAAAACGGGATGAAGCTTACTGGCTTCCCCAAATCAGGTCATTCAGTTGCCATAGCCGCAGGCGGATTGTCATCAATCTCGAAGAATTGCGGGTATTCGGTGTGCCCGGCCAGGCGCAGGTCCTGGCCAGCCAGCGGCGCTGGGCCGTACGCGTGACGCCGACGGAGTTGTTGTAGAACCGCCGCGAGTAGACGACCTTGGCCACCGCCGTGTCGAGCTCCTCCAGCAGCGCGCGGCCGCCGGGCGACTCCGACAGCTTCTCCCTGAACCGCTCCTGGTCCACCACCGCCCGCAGCGCCCGCGACAGGTCGCTCTCGGCGTGCTCGCGCTCCTCCGGCCCGGCCGACCTGGCCTCGTGCGCCGCCGCGGCCAGCACCAGCGACGTGGCGGGGTCGAGCAGGCGCGAGCCGGCCAGCTCCAGCACCACCGCGCGGCGCCGCATGAGCGCGGCGTCCAGCGACTCCTGGGCCAGCTCCAGCCGGATGTGCAGCCGGTCGAGCCGGCCGGCGCGCCAGGAGATGTACACGGCCGTGAGCACCACGACGATGCCCACGATCAGCACGATCATGGTGGATGTCACAGGCCCTACCTACCTCACAGGTCCTCTTCGACGCGCCCCGCGCCGCTCGTGGTGACGGTCTCGTAGACGCGTACGACGTCGCGCGCCACCGTGGACCAGTCGTACTTCCGGACCGCCACCAGCGCCTCGGCCGCCAGCTTGGCCCTGCGTTCCGGCGCGTCGAGCAGCGCGCCGGCCTCGCGCGCCAGCGAGCCGGGGTCGCCGTTGGCGAACAGCGCGCCCGCCTGCCCCTCGCCCAGCACCTTGCGGAAGGCGGGGATGTCGCTGGCCAGCACGGTCGCGCCGGAGGCCATGGCCTCGGCCAGCACGATGCCGAAGCTCTCCCCGCGCGTGTTCGGCGCGCAGAACACGTCCACCGAGTGGTAGGCGCGGATCTTGTCGGCCTCGCTCACCATGCCCAGCACCGTCACCCGGTCGCGGAACTGCTTGCGCACCCGCTCGTAGACGTCCTTGGCGTCGCCGGGCCCGGCGATCAGCAGCTTCACCTCCGGCCGCTCGGCGGCCAGGGTGTTGAACGCGTCGAGCAGGATCGGCAGGCCCTTGCGCTCCTCGTCCATGCGGCCGAGGAAGCCGAGCGTGGCCCCGTCGGGCCCCCAGCCGTCGAGCGGCTCGGCCTCGGTGTAGCGGGCGACGGTGACGCCGTTCGGGATGAGGACCGTGTCGCCGCCGAACTGCTCGACCAGGCTCTTGCGGGCCGCGTCGGAGACCGCGATGCGGCCGCTCAGCTTCTCCAGCGCGCTGCGCAGCAGCGGCTCGGCCACCGCGATCGCCCGCGAGCGCGAGAACGAGGCGTGGAAGGTGGCCACGATCGGCCCCTTGGCCGCCCAGCAGGCCAGCACGCCCAGGCTCGGGATCAGCGGCTCGTGGATGTGCAGTACGTCGAACCCGCCCGTACGGACCCAGCGCCGCACCCGCGCGGCCGACAGGAACCCGAACGACATCCTGGCCACCGACCCGTTGTACGGCACCGGCACCGCCCTGCCCGCGCCCGTCACATAGGGGGGCAGCTCGTCGTCGTCGGCCGCCGGCGCGATCACCGACACGTCGTGCCCCTGTGCCACGAGCGCCTGGGCCAGGTCGTCGATGTGCTGCTTGACCCCGCCCGGCATGTCCCAGGAGTAGGGGCAGACGATGCCGACCCTCATCGAGGTTCCCGGCCGGGTGGCAGGTCGTCCAGCCAGAGCCGCTGCAACATGTGCCAGTCCTCCGGGTGCTCGGAGATGCCCTTCTCGAACACGTCGGCCAGGTGCTGCGCCACCGCGGCGACCTTCTCCTGCCTGGTGCCCTCCTCGGGGACGGGGACCTCCTCGTGGATGTGGATGCCCCAGTCGTCGCCCTCGAAGTAGACGGTGGCGGGCAGCAGCGCGGCCCCGGTCTGCACGGCCAGCAGCGGCGGCCCGGCCGGCACCTTGGTGGCCGCGCCGAAGAAGCGCACCTCGATGCCGCTCTTGGTCAGGTCGCGCTCGGCGGGCAGGCACACCACGCCGCCCTTGCGCACCCGCATGGCCAGCGTGCCGAAGTTGTGCCCGTCGCCGCCGGTGAGCGGCAGCACCTCCATGCCGAGCCCCTCGCGGAAGGCGACGTAGCGCCGGAACAGCGACTCGGGCTTGAGCCGCTCGGCCACGGTGGTGAACGGATGGCCCACGCCCACCAGCCACGCCCCGGCCTGGTCCCAGTTGCCCATGTGCGGCAGCGCCAGCACCACGCCCCGGCCGGCCGCCACGTTGGTGTGGATGTGCTCGGCCCCGATGACGTGGGTGCGGCGCACGACCTCCTCGGTGCGCATCGACGGGAGCCGGAAGATCTCGTGGAAGTAGCGGAAGTAGGAGCGCATCCCGGCCCTGCCCAGCTCGCGCACCTCGCGGCTGCCGGGGTCGAGACCGGTCACCCTGGCGAGGTTGGACTCCAGCCTGAGCACGGACTTGCCCCGCCGGCTCCAGACCCGGTCGGCCAGGAAGCGGAAGACCGCGGCCGTCGGGCGCTCGGGCAGCAGCGGCACGAGCTTCCACCCGGCCGCGAACCCGGCGGCCACGATCCGGTCGCCGAACGACACCTTCTCGCTCATCTCTCCCTCGTCTGCTGGTAGACGGCCACCACGCGCTGCCCCACGGTGATCACGCTGGCCACCGCCAGCAGCCACATGCCCACAGGCAGGATGTACGGAACTCCGAGCCCCGAGAAACAGGCCGCGACCAGGGCCACCACCAGCCGCTCCGGCCGCTCGGCCAGCCCGACGTCGGCCGTGAGCCCGAGCCCCTCGGCCCTGGCCTTGGCGTAGGAGACGAGGGTGCCCGCTATCAGGCACACCAGCGTCACCGCGGCCATCAGAGTGTCGTCCACGGAGATGAAATACAGGATCAGGCCGGCGAAGATGGCGGCGTCGGCGACCCGGTC
The DNA here is from genome assembly GCF_052246675.1 of Nonomuraea sp. KM90. Taxonomy (NCBI): domain Bacteria; kingdom Bacillati; phylum Actinomycetota; class Actinomycetes; order Streptosporangiales; family Streptosporangiaceae; genus Nonomuraea; species Nonomuraea sp. KM90. Next base: position 54,278 of record NZ_JBQQCB010000023.1, read on the forward strand.
GAGCGTGGAGTCGAGGAAGGCCCCCCAGGTGCTGCCCCCCTTCCCGCCGAGCCGGGCCACCACGCCGTCGAGCAGGTCGAACAGCACGAAGACAGTGATCACGAGGGCACCCCAGGTGAGGTGCCCCAGGGGGAAGAAGAGCAGGGCGGACACGACGGTGCCGAGGGTGCCGACCGCCGTGACGGCGTTCGGGCCGATCCCGCGGCCGACGAGGGCCCTGCCCAGCGGGGTGAGTATCCGGGTCATGGCCGGGCGCAGGAGTTTGAGCATCGCGGTCCGATCGTAGGCCATGACGAGCCTGACAACTTTCTTTGCCCCTCCCCTCTTGTGATATCCGCCACAGGGGTATTTGGTGAACACACCGCGTCCATGCGGTTTCCATCACCCTCCGCGCGGGCGCGGCGTTGGCAAACAGACCGACGACGCGGGAGGCGATGTGGCGGAAAGACATTCGGGAGGCGCCGTGGGAGCCGCGGGCAGGGCACCCGCGGCCGACAGGGCGGATGCGATACGCAATGTCGTGCTGGTCGGCCACTCAGGAGCGGGTAAGACGACCCTCGTCGAGCAGCTGCTGGCCGCGACGGGCACCATTCAGCGCCCGGGACGGGTGGAGGACGGCAACACGGTCAGCGACTACGACGAGGTCGAGGTCCGGCAACAACGGTCCGTCAACCTCGCCGTGGCGCCCCTGGTGCACAACGGCATCAAGATCAACCTTCTGGACACCCCCGGCTACGCCGACTTCGTGGGCGACCTGCGCGCGGGGCTGCGCGCGGCCGACGCCGCGCTGTTCGTCGTGTCGGCGTCCGACGGGGTCGACGGGCTCACCCAGATGCTCTGGGAGGAGTGCTCCCAGGTCGGCATGCCGCGGGCGGTCGTGATCACCAAGATCGACCACCAGCGGGCCGACTTCGACGAGGTGCTCGCCACCTGCCAGGACATCTTCGGTGACGGCGTCGCGCCGCTCTATCTTCCGGTGATCACCAATGGTCACGTGAACGGCCTGATCGGGCTGCTGTCGCAGAAGTTCTACAACTACGCCACGGGCACCCGTACGGAGAAGGAGCCGGGCGCGGAGTACGAAGCGCAGATCGAGGAGCACCGCGGGGTGCTGATCGAGGGCATCATCCAGGAGAGCGAGGACGAGTCGCTCATGGAGCGATACCTCGAGGGCGAGCCCATCGACACCAAGGTGCTCATCGACGACCTGGAGAAGGCCGTCGCCCGCGGCAGCTTCTACCCGGTGCTGTGCAGCGGCATCGGGGTGGGCGCGCAGGAGATCCTGGAGCTGGTGACGCAGGGCTTCCCGTCGCCCCTCGAACACCCGATGCCGGAGATCACCGACCTGTCCGGCAAGCCGGTCAAGGGCATCACGTGCGACCCGAACGGGCCGCTCGTGGCCGAGATCGTCAAGACCACCAGCGACCCGTACGTGGGCCGCATCAGCCTCGTACGCGTCTTCTCCGGCAGCCTGCGGCCCGACATGACCGTGCACGTGTCCGGGCACGGCCTAGCCGACCGCGGGCACGAGGACCACGACGTGGACGAGCGCATCGGCACCCTGACCTGCCCGCTGGGCAAGCAGCAGCGCGGCGCGGCCAAGGGCATGGCCGGCGACATCGTGGCCGTGGCCAAGCTGTCGCGCGCCGAGACCGGCGACACGCTGTCGGACGTGGACCACCCGCTGCTGATGACGGCCTGGGACATGCCCGACCCGCTGCTGCCCGTGGCGATCACGGCCAAGTCCAAGGCCGACGAGGACAAGCTGTCGCAGGCGCTCGGCCGGCTGGTGGCCGAGGACCCGACGCTGCGCCTGGAGAACAACGCCGAGACCCGGCAGCTCGTCCTGTGGTGCATGGGAGAGGCGCACACCGACGTGCTGCTCGACCGCCTGGCCAAGCGCCACGGCGTCGAGGTCGAGCGGATCGAGCTGCGGGTGCCGCTGCGCGAGACGTTCGGCGGCAAGTGCAAGGCGATGGGCCGCAACGTCAAGCAGACCGGCGGCCACGGCCAGTACGCGATCTGCCACCTCGAGGTCGAGCCGCTGCCGTCCGGCGGGGGCTTCGAGTTCGTGGACAAGATCGTGGGCGGCGTGGTGCCGCGGCAGTTCATCCCGTCGGTGGAGAAGGGCGTGCGGGCCCAGATGGAGCGGGGCGTGGTCGCCGGCTACCCGATCGTGGACGTACGCGTCACGCTGTACGACGGCAAGGCCCACTCCGTCGACTCCTCCGACATGGCCTTCCAGATCGCGGGGCAGCTCGCGCTCAAGGAGGCTGCGTCGAAGGTCTCGACGCTGCTGCTCGAGCCCGTGGACGAGCTGTCGGTGCTGGTGGCCGACGACTACGTCGGGTCGGTGATGTCCGACCTGTCGTCGCGGCGCGGGCGGGTGCTCGGCACCGAGCCGGTCGGCACCGGCCGCACGCTGGTCAAGGCGGAGGTGCCCGAGCTGGAGATAACGAGGTACGCCATCGACCTGAGATCTATGTCACACGGAACGGGAACTTTCCACCGGACGTTCCTGCGCTACGAACCGCTGCCGCCGAACCTCGTGAACAAGGTGACAGCCGCGGATTGAGGCCTCGGAGGAGCCGGGAGGGATATGTCCCTCCCGGCCCAGCAATGTGCTTTTGTCACAAAGGAATCACGACTCGATTTCGATTTTTCGTACCGAGCACGCCGGAGCAGCTGTCACACTGGGTGGCATTATGCGAACTGGACGCCCACTCCTAGCCGCTGCTGCTCTCGCTGTCGTGACCACCACGGCCGCCTACGTCTTCGGCCCCGGCGCCGGGGAGAGCCCCGCAGCGAGCGAGAAGAAGACGACCGTCGCCGCACCCCCCGCGGCCTGCAAGGCTGACGCCCGCTATCCCAAGCGAGAGCTGCGCGGGGTGTGGATTGCCACCACCCAGAACATCGACTGGCCCTCCAAGGCCGGCCTCGGCGCGGACAGGCAGAAGGCCGAATACGTCAAGATCCTGGACAGCGCCGCCAAGCGCAACCTCAACGCGGTCTTCGTCCAGGTGCGGCCCGCCTCCGACGCGCTCTACAAGTCCTCGCTCGAGCCCTGGTCGCAATACCTGACCGGCACGCCGGGCAAGGACCCCGGTTGGGACCCGCTGCCCTTCCTCGTCGAGGAGGCGCACAAGCGCGGCATGGAGTTCCACGCCTGGTTCAACCCCTACCGCGCCTCCTACGGCGACAGCACCGCCAAGCTGCCCGCCGGCCACCCGGCGCGCAAGCACCCGGACTGGACGATCAAATACGGCGGCCGCCTCTACTACAACCCGGGCCTGCCCGCCGTGCGCGACCACGTGACCAAGGTCATCACCGACGTGGTCGACCGTTACGACGTCGACGGGATCCACTTCGACGACTACTTCTACCCCTACCCCGTGGCGGGGGCGAAGTTCGACGACACCGCGGCCTTCCGCAAATACGGCAAGGGCCAGAGCCTGGCCGAGTGGCGGCGCGGCAACGTCAACACGCTCGTGGCCGGCGTCGACAAGGCCGTCCACCAGGCCAAGAACCACGTGAAGTTCGGCATCAGCCCGTTCGGCATCTGGCGTAACAAGTCCAACGACCCGACCGGGTCGAACACATCGGGCATGTCGGCGTACGACTCGATCTACGCCGACGCGCGGGCCTGGATCAAGGCCGGCACGGTCGACTACGTGCTGCCGCAGCTCTACTGGCCGCGCGGGCACAAGCTGGCCGACTACAACACGCTGGTCCGCTGGTGGTCCAACGAGGTCAAGGGCAGCGACGTGCAGCTCTACATCGGCGAGGGCCTCTACCGGGTCGGCACCACGGACGACCGGACCTGGACCAAGCCGGGCGAGCTCGCCGGGCAGATCGGCGTCAACCGCGCCAGCAAGCAGGTCGACGGCGCCGTCTACTTCAGCGCCAAGCAGCTCCTGACCAACCCGCTGGGCGCGATGGACCGGGTCGCCAAGACCTACTACAGCCGTCCGGCGCTGCTGCCGCTGGCCGAGGACCGCGGCGGCCAGGCCCCGGCGGCGCCCGCCGGCGTCAAGGCGGCCGGGTCGCAGCTGTCCTGGACGCCCTCCTCGGGGGCGCGGGCCTACGCGGTGTACCAGCTGCCCAAGTCGGGCAAGGACTGCCACACCACCGACGCCCGGAACCTGGTGGCGGTGGTGAGCGATCCGTCCTACGCGGCGAAGTCGGCGGGCACCTACCTGGTGACCTCGCTCGACCGGCTGCACCACGAGAGCAAGGCGGTCAAGGTGAAGGTGGACGCGGTCTGACCCCCGCCCGCCACCGGGGCCGGTCCCACCTGGGGCCGGCCCTTCGTCGTCTCCGCACGCACGCCGGCTGGGCCGGCAGCCGGGGCCCAGCGGACCACGCCCTGGCCAGGACGCCTGGGATGCCCGGACCCGTCGCCACGCCAGGGCCGGAGCGGGCCGCTGAGGGCACCGCCCCACAGGGCCGCTAATGGCACCGCGCCACCGGCCGCTGATGGCTCCGCGCCACAAGGGCCGCTGATGGCGCCGCCTCACGAGGGCCGCCCGACGGCGACGTCGTGTCACTGGCAGGGGCGTCGGGGTGTCAGTGGTGGTAGGACCGCCAGGCCTGGGTCAGGCCTGCCACCGCCTGGTCCGTCAGGGCGGGTGGGAGGGCGAAGCTGAGCCGGAGGCGGTCGCGGTGGCGGCCGTCCGGGGAGAACAGGGAGCCGGGCGCGACCGCGACCCCGTGCTCCCGGGCCGCGGCGGCGAACCGGTCCGTGTCCGTGCCGGGCAGGCGCGCCCACACCGACAGCCCGCCGGCCGGCCGGGTCCAGGTCCATTCGGGGAGGTACGCGGCGAGGGCGGCCAGGCAGTGGTCCCGGCGCCGGGCCAGCTCGGCGCGCCAGGGCTCCACCGGGTTGCGTTCCAGCAGGTCGGCCGCCAGGCGCTGCGACACCGCGCTGGTCGCCAGGTCGGCGTCCAGCTTGGCCTCCACCAGCCGGGCCAGCAGCGGCTCCGCCGCCGTCACCCAGCCCACCCGGAGCCCGCCCCACAGCACCTTCGACAGCGACCCGACGGTCACCGTCCCGTACGGGTGCAGCCGGGCCAGCGGCTCGGGCGGCGGCGTGCCGTCGTACACCAGCGCCGCCAGCGTACGGTCCTCGACCACCGGCACGTCGGCGCCCGCGGCCAGCTCGGCGACGTGCCGCAGCGGCGGGACCGAGCCGGTGGGGTTGTCCACGCTGACCACGTAGACGGCGGCGGGGCGGTGCCGGGCGAGCGCCTCCTCGACGGCGGCCGGCGAGGTGAGGTCCGCAGCCACCACGTGCGCCCCCGCCCGCCGGAACACGCTCAGCGCGCCCCCGTAGGCCGGATCACCCACCAGGACCCGGTCGCCCGGCCGCACCAGCGCCCGCGCGGCCAGGTCGATGCCCTGCTGCGCCCCCGCGGTGACCAGGATCTCCCCAGGCAGCACGCCCGCCCCCTCATAGCCGTGTCCCGCCTCGCCGCCCCTGGGCCGAACACCCGCCACTCCCGTCGTGCCGGTCTCGGAGTCGAGGGCCGCCGGGGTCGCCAGGAGGGCTCTCAGGCGGGGGTCGCCCATCGCGTCGTAGCCGTGCCCGCTGGGTACCCGCAGGAGGTCGGCCGGGTCCAGGGGCGGGAGGACCAGGTGTGACGGGTCGGGGACGACCGACGTGGACAGGTCCGCACGCACCGCCCCCGCCTGCAGCAGGCCGCCGAACGAGGGCGTGCCGAGCACGTACGTGCCGCTCCCGTGGCGCCGCTCGCACAACCCCTCCTCGCACAGCGCGTTGAAGGCCGCCGCCACGGTCCCCCTGCTGACCCCCACGGCCTGCGCGAGGTCGCGTTCCGACGGGAGCCGGGTGCCGGGGGTGATGAGGCCCGCCTGGGTGAGGTCGGCGAGCGCGCCGGCCAGGCGGCGGCTGGGCGTGCCCTGCTGGAGGCGGAGGCGGTCCCGGACGAGCGTGACGAGGTTGTCTTCCCTTCCCATGCCACCATTATCTCGATAATGTGCCACTCATCGTGAAATTGGCCCAGCAATCTTGATCGAACAGGGCCACCGAGGAGAGGAGCGCGGGTGGAGGAGGCCACGTACATCTGGATGAACGGGGCACTGGTGCCGTGGGGCGAGGCCCGGGTGCACGTGCTTTCGCATGCCCTGCACTACGGCACCGCCGTCCTCGAGGGCACCAGGGCGTTCGGGACGCCGGAGGGGCCGGCCGTGTTCCGGCTCGACGATCACCTGGAGCGGCTGGTGCGCAGTGCCCGGATGATCGGGCTGGCGCTGCCGTACACGCTGGACGAGCTCCGGACGGCCACGCTGCGGACGGTGGCCGCCAACGGGCACCCGGCGTGCTACATCCGCCACCTCGTCTCCCGCGGTTACGGCGAGATGGGCATCGCGGCGCGCGGCTGCCCCACCGACGTGTCCATCGCGTCCTGGAGCTGGGGCGCGCTGCTCGGCGCCGGCGTGCGGCTGATGACCAGCTCGTGGCGGCGCAACGACCACATGGTGGTGCCCACCGCGGCCAAGGCCACCGGCCCCTACCTCAACTCCGTCCTGGCCAAGGACGAGGCCCTGCGGGCCGGCTACGACGAGGCCGTGCTGCTGAACGCCGCCGGTCATGTCAGCGAGTGCACCGGCGCCAACCTCTTCGTGGTCCGCGACGGGCTGCTGGCCACGCCGCCCTCCAGTGCGGGCGCGCTGGAGGGCATCACCCAGGACACGGTCGAGCGGCTGGCCGCCGACCTGGGCCTGCGGGCGGTCAGGCAGGAGCTGATGCGTTCGGACCTGTACGCGGCCGACGAGATCTTCGTCTGCGGCACCGGGGCCGGGATCGCGCACGTCGCCTCCATCGACGGACGCGAGCTAGGCGGCGGCCCGGGACCGGTGACCGCCAAGCTGACCGACGCCTACGACGACGCGGTGCACGGCCGGGACGAGCGTTACCGGCACTGGCTCACGCCGGTGGCGGCCTGATGATCCGAGTCGGCCCGACGCACACTCGGCGCATGAGAGGGTAGTCGGGATCTGGTGGCGCCGGGGCACGACCTTGCTCTGCCGTGCCACGGAAAATCGGCGACCACAGGAGGTCATCGGGGTGAGGCGCGCGCTGATCGTGCTGGCCGTGCTGGTCGGACAGATGATGCTGGGCCAGGGCCTGCTCGCCGGGCCCGCCGGGGCGGATCGAGGCGTCGATCAGGCCCCCGGGCGGGTGGCGCTCATCGGGGTGCCCGGCCTGCACTGGAACGACCTGACCCCGTCCGACACGCCCAACCTGTGGGAGCTGGCCGAGGCCAGCGCGGTCGGGTCGCTGTCGGTCCGCACGGTCGGCAACGTGACCTGCCCCTACGACGGGTGGCTGACCGTGTCGGCGGGCACCAGGTCGGCCGTCGGCTACGGTTGCGGCGCGCCGCCCAGGCCCGAGGCCGCGGGCACGGGCGCCGTCATCCCCGACTACCGCTACCTCATCGACGTGGCCGGGCAGCGCAACGCGGGCACGCTGGGCGAGTCGCTCAAGGCGGCCGGCCGCTGCTCGATCGCGATCGGCCCGGGCGCCGCGCTGGCGCTGGCCGACCGGCAGGGGGCGGTGGCCGGCTACCACGCCTCGCCGCTCCAGGTCACGACCGCCGACCTGGAGAAGTGCCCGATGGTCGCCATGGACGTGGACGACCTCGTCCTGCCCTACCTGACCGGCGACCGGCTGCCCAAGGTGCCCGACCAGCTCGCCCCGGCCGAGCGCCGCGACGCGCTGCGGCTGGCCGACGCCAAGGCGGGCGCGCTGCTGTCGGTCCTCCCGGCCGGCACCACGGTGCTGCTGGCGGGGCTGTCCGACCACGGCTCCGTGCCGCACCTGCGGGTGGCCGCGCTGCGCGAGCCGGGCGCCGAGGGGCGCCTGCTCGGCGCGGCCTCGACCCGCCGCGAGGACATCTCGATCCTGCCCGACGTGACCTCCACCGTGCTGACCGAGCTGGGCGTGCCGGTGCCGAGCACGGTGGTGGGCGTGCCGATGCGGATCGGCGAGCCGCTGCGGGTGGGCGAGCAGGGCGCGACGTTCGAGCGGCTCGCGCGCGCCGACGCCACCGCCCAGACCATGCGCTCGGCGAAGGGCCCCTACTTCACCGCCCTGGCCGTGCTCCAGGTCGGGTTCTACGTGGCGGCCTTCCTGCTGCTGCGCCGCCGCAAGACCCTGTCCTGGGTACGCGGCGCCGCCGTGGCCCTGGCGGCCCTGCCGGTCACCTCGTTCCTGGTGAACCTCCTGCCGTGGTCCACCCACCTGGAGCTGTTCGGCGGCATGCTGGCCTGGTGGGCCGCGATCACCACCCTGGCGCTCGCCGGGCCGTGGCGGCGCAGGCCGCTCGGCCCGCTGGCCGTGGTCGCCGGCGTCACCGCGCTGACGCTCGCCGGTGACCTGCTCACCGGCACCACGCTCCAGCTCAACAGCTTCATGGGTTACAGCGCCGAGCAGGGGGCCCGCTACTTCGGCCTGGGCAACATCCCCTTCGCGCTGCTGGCCACCGGCACGCTGCTGGTCACCACGGTCATCGCGCACCGGTGGCCGGGCAAGGTGGGGCTGGCGGCGATCGTGGGGCTGGGCACGTTCGCGATGGTGCTGGGCGGATCCGGGATGGGCAGCGACTTCGGCGGCGTGATCGCGTTCGTGCCGGGCATCGCGGTAACCGCGCTGATCCTGTCGGGCAAGCGGGTCTCGCTGCTGAAGCTGGGCGCGTTCTGCGTGGCCGGCGGCGTGATCGTGATGGGCTTCGCGTGGCTCAACTACCTGCGGCCGCCCGCCGAGCAGACGCACCTGGGCAGGTTCGTGGGGCAGGTGCTGACCGGGGAGGCGTTCGACGTCATCTGGCGCAAGCTGCAGGCCATGCTCGGCACCCTGCTCAACCCCAACCTGATGCCGATCGTGATCGCGGCCGTGGCGTTCCTGGTCTACGCGATCCTGCGGCCCGAGCAGGCCTCGGCGGGCGTGGTGCCGGCCGCGTTCGAGCACTCCCCCGCGCTGCGGGCCGGGCTGATCGGCACGCTGGTCAGCGGCGTGGTCGGCATGCTGGTCAACGACTCCGGCGCGGCCGTGCTGTCCATGGCGCTGGCGCTGGCCGTGCCGCTGCTGCTGGCCACGGGCATCGGCGCGATGTCGCGCGCCCCCGAGTCAGTTCCAGGCGTCGGCGAGAAGCTGGCGGGTGTCACGAAGTAGCTGCGGCAGCACCTTGGTCTGGGCGACGACCGGCATGAAGTTCGTGTCGCCGCCCCACCGGGGCACCACGTGCTGGTGCAGGTGCGCGGCGATGCCCGCGCCGGCGACGTGGCCCAGGTTCATGCCGACGTTGAAGCCCTGCGCGCCGCTGGCCCTGCGCAGCGCCCGCAGCGACTTCTGGGTGAACTCCCCCAGCTCGGCCACCTCGGCCGCGTCGAGCTCGTCGTATTCGGACACGTGCCGGTAGGGCACGACCATCAGGTGGCCCGAGTTGTACGGGTAGAGGTTGAGCACGGTGTAGACCGCCTCGCCCCGCGCCACGATCAGGCCGTCCTCGTCGCTCATCTTGGGGATCGCGTCGAACGGGCACCCGTCGCCGGGACCGGTGCCGGTCGGCTTGTTCTCGCCCTTGATGTAGGCCATGCGATGCGGGGTCCACAGACGCTGGAAGTTGTCCGGGGCCCCGGCCCCTGCCTGATCGTGCATAACTAGCAGCATAGGACCCCGGACAAACCGGGTGCTCTTCCGGCACAATCCTGAGCACCGCCAACAGGAGGCCGCGATGAGTGAAGCGTTAGCCGAGCAGCACACCCCGCCCGCCGACTCCGCCGGAGACCCGCCGGCCGAACCCGCCACGCCCTCGTACATCGAGGCGCCCACCGCCGACGCGGCGGTCAAGGGCCGGATCAAGGTCGCCGACGAGGTGGTCGAGAAGGTCGCGGCGCTGGCCGCGCTCGAGGTGGCCGGGGTCGCCGACATGGGCGGCGACCTGGCGCGGGCCTTCGAGTCCGTACGCGACCGCATCGGCATCGGCTCCCGGCGCGGCACCCAGGGCGTCAGCGCGCAGATCCAGGACCGCCAGGTGGCGGTGAGCCTGACGATCGTGGTCGAGTACGGCCACGTCGTCATGGAGGTCGCCTCCGAGGTCAAGACGAACGTGGCCCAGACCGTCAGCCGCATGCTGGGCATGCGCGTCATGGAGGTCAACGTGACCGTCGACGACGTCCGGCTCCCCGGCGAGGGCCGCACGGCGACCCGCGACCCCGCCGAGGACGACGGCGAGCCCTCCTGAGCTCAGGCCACCCTGGTCATGTCGGAGCGGTAGCCGCCGCCCCCCGGGTAGACCCAGGCGCCGGTGACGCTGGTCCCGTCAGCGTTGAACGTGCCGCGGTAGTAGGCCCCCGAGTCCCTCTTGTGGGCCCAGATCGTCAGCGTGTCGCCGTCGACCTCGTACACGTAGGCCAGGGTGGCGCCCTGGTTGTCGAAGTACCAGGAGTGGATGTCCTGGCTCGGCCCCTCGGCGCCGTACGGCCGCTTCCTGCCGATGAACTCCGTGCCCCTGGTCCGGCTGCCCTCGCTGAGGATGTCCACCTCCTGGATGAGGAAATGCCCGCCCTCCATCCAGCGGTAGGTCACCGTGCCCCCGACGTCGCCGCTGAGCTTCCAGGTGCCGACGAGCCGGTCCAGGGCCTTGAGCTGGGTGTCGACGTGCTCGGTCATGATCGCTCCTCTGTCTCGGTGAGTCGGTTACGCCTGTATGACGGGACGGTGCCGGGAAAGGAATCGGTCCTGGGCGAGATTTCTCATCAGATTTCGGCGGGCAGGCCGAAGGCGGCGTTCAGCTCGGGGCCGAACGTGGTGATCTCGGCGATCAGGCCGTTCTCGACGCGGAGCACGTCGAGGTTGACGGCCGTGTAGCGGCTCTCGCCGGGGCGGCGTACGTAGTTGGCGACGGCCGGGCGGCGGTTGGCGTACGTCGCCAGGGCCTTCCAGGTGCCCCACGCCTCGGGTCCGGCCATGACGGGGCCCCACATGTCCAGGATGGCCGTGCGCCCGTCGTACACCAGGGACGCCGGCGGCATCGTCTGCCGCGCGTCCTCGCGCAACAGGGCGGCCAGCGCCGACAGGTCGCCCTCCACGGAGGCGTCCATGTAGCGGCGCAGCACGGCGCGTTCCTCCTCGCTCGGGGCGGTGACGGGGCCCCACTGCGCGCGCTGCGCCGGCAGGTGCATGCGCAGCGTGGCGCGGGCCCGCTGCAGCGCGCTCTTGACGGCCGGCACGCTCAGCTCCAGCGCCCCCGAGGTCTCCTCGGCGGACCAGCCCGCCACGTCGCGCAGGATCAGCACCGCGCGCTGGCGCGGCGGCAGGTGCTGGATGGCGGCCAGGTAGGCCAGCTCCACCGTCTCGCGCTCGACCGTCACCGCGTCCGGCCGGCCGGCGTCGGGAGCGGCCAGGTCGAGCAGGCGGTCGGGGTACGGCTGCAGCCACGGCACCTCGGCGAACGGCGAGCGTGACCCGCTCTCCATCCCGACCGCGATCTCGCGCGCGCGGGCGGGCCCGGACAACAGGTCGAGGCAGGCGTTGGTGGCGATGCGGTAGAGCCAGGCCCGCAGCGTCGAGCGCCCCTCGAACGTCTCCCGCCGGCGCCAGGCACGCAGCATCGTCTCCTGGACCATGTCCTCGGCGTCGGTGAACGAGCCCAGCATCCGGTAGCAGTGCACCTGCAACTCGTGCCGGTGAGCCTCGGCCAGCTCGGCGAACCCGCCCCGCTCACCGTCTCCCCGGCCCCGAGCGTCGGCAGCCCGCTCACCGTCTCCCAGGCCACGCGCCTTGGCGGCCGGCCCGCCGTTGTCCCCGGCGCGGCCACCGGCCCGCGCGCCGCCCGCGACGTCGTCCCCAGTGCCCATCCACCGCACCTCTCCCCGTCCGGTCGCGCCTGCCAGGATGATAGCCATGACAGATCAGCTTGAGCCCATGCCGGACGACTGGCAGCGCGCGCTGGCCGTCGTCGCCCACCCCGACGACCTCGAGTACGGCTGCGCGGCGGCGGTGGCCGTCTGGACGGACGCCGGGCGCGAGGTCTCCTACCTGATCGCCACCAGGGGCGAGGCGGGCATCGACACCCTCGACCCCGGCGCGGCCGGGCCGCTGCGCGAGCGCGAGGAGCGAGCCAGCGCGGCCGTCGTCGGGGTGACGAGCGTGGAGTTCCTCGACCACGCCGACGGGGTCATCGAGTACGGCACCGCGCTGCGGAGAGACCTGGCCGCCGCCATCCGCAGGCACCGCCCCGAGCTCCTCATCACCCTGAACTTCGACGACACCTGGGCGGGCACGCACTGGAACACCCCCGACCACCGCGCCGTGGGACGGGCCGTGATGGACGCTGCCGGGGACGCCGGAAACCGATGGATATTTCCGGACACTGAGGCCGAGCCCTGGAGCGGCGTCCGCTGGGTCGCCGTCGCCGGCGTCGACTCCCCCACCCACGCCGTGGACGTCACGGACGGCCTGGAGCGCGGGGTGCGCTCGCTCATGGAGCACCGCGCCTACATCGAGGCCCTGACCACGGAGGACCCGGAGGCGTACGCCCGGAACCTGATCGAGGGCTTCGCCGGGGAGGAGGCGAAGCGCTTCGGCGGCCGCCCCGCAGTCACCTTCCGACTATTCCCCCTTTAATTCACCAATCGCGGATATATCAGCATCTTCCACCCATTGCCGGATATTAGACGCATCGTCAGGAAAGCGTCTGCGACAGCCCGAGGGCCTTGCTAGGGTTCGGTGCCCTGCGGTGATCCTTCCCGCAGAGCCTGCCGGTCGGGCGCGCCATGCCCTGCGCCCGGCCGATCCCCTGAACCGAAAGGCGAATCCTCATGGCCAAGTCATGGCTCGTGGCTGTCTTACTCTGCTTCTTCCTCGGCGCGCTGGGCGTGCACCGCTTCTACGTCGGGAAGATCGGGACGGGCATCCTCATGATCGTCACCCTCGGCGGCCTCGGCGTGTGGGTGCTGATCGACTTCATCATGATCCTCATCGGGAAGTTCACCGACAAGCAGGGTCAGCCGCTGGCCAAGTAGCGGTAGCGGGCAGCGGAGGAACGGCGGAGCCGGCCATCACGAGGCCGCTCCGCCGTACTCACGAGACGGCCCTGCGCTGGGCGGCCCTGCCGCGCTGGGCGGGCCTGAGTTGGGCGGGGCGGCACTGGGCGGGGCGTGCGCACGGCGGGGCCTGTGCCCGGCGAAGGCGCCGGCCCCGCCGCGTTGACTCACACCTGGACGCGCCGCTCCACGGCGTTGACGATCTCGGCGATCGCCTCCTCGACCGGGACGCCGTTCTTCTGCTCACCGCTGCGGTAGCGGAACGACACCGCGCCGTTGGCGATGTCGTCGTCACCGGCCAGCAGCATGAAGGGCACCTTGGCCTTCTGCGCGTTGCGGATCTTCTTCTGCATCCGGTCGTCGGCCGCGTCGACCTCGATCCGGATCCCGCTCGCGCGCAGCTTCTTCGCGACGTCCTGCAGGTAGGCCACGTGCGCCTCGGCGATCGGGATGCCCACCACCTGCACCGGGGCCAGCCAGGGCGGGAAGGCGCCGGCGTAGTGCTCGGTGAGCACGCCGAGGAAGCGCTCGACCGAGCCGAACAGCGCCCGGTGGATCATGACCGGGGTCTGCCGCGAGCCGTCGGCCGCCTGGTATTCCAGGCCGAAGCGCTTGGGCTGGTTGAGGTCGAGCTGGATGGTGGACAGCTGCCAGGTGCGGCCGATGGCGTCCTTGGCCTGCACCGAGATCTTCGGCCCGTAGAAGGCCGCGCCGCCCGGGTCGTCCACCAGCTTCAGCCCCGACTCGGTGGCGACCTGGCGCAGCGCCGCGGTCGCCTCCTCCCACTCGGCGGGGTCGCCGATGAACTTCTCGGACTCGTCGCGGGTCGACAGCTCCAGGTAGAAGTCCGGCAGGCCGAAGTCGCGCAGCACGCTGAGCACGAACCGCAGCAGCGACTTGATCTCGTCGGCCATCTGCTCGCGGGTGGTGTAGATGTGCGCGTCGTCCTGCGTCATGCCGCGCACGCGGGTGAGCCCGTGCACCACGCCCGACTTCTCGTAGCGGTAGACCGAGCCGAACTCGCACAGCCGCAGCGGCAGCTCGCGGTAGGACCGCCCGCGCGCCCTGAAGATCAGGTTGTGCATCGGGCAGTTCATCGGCTTGACGCGGTATTCGATGCCCTCCAGCTCGAAGGCCGGGAACATGTCGTCGGCGTACCACGGAAGGTGGCCCGAGGTCTCGAAGAGCGAGGACTTGGTGATGTGCGGGGTGTTGACGAACTCGTAGCCCGCCTCGGCCTGCCGCCGCCGCATGTAGTCTTCCATCTCCTTGCGGATGATCCCGCCCTTGGGATGGAAGATCGGCAGGCCGCTGCCCAGCTCCGGCGGGAAGCTGAACAGGTCGAGCTCCGCGCCCAGCTTGCGGTGGTCGCGCTTCTCGGCCTCCTCCAGCAGCTTGAGATATTCGTCCTGCTTGTCGCGGGACTCCCACGCGGTGCCGTAGATGCGCTGGAGCTGCGGGTTCTTCTCGCTGCCCCGCCAGTAGGCGCCGCCGGAGCGCATGAGCTTGAACGCCGGGATGGACCGGGTGGAGGGCACGTGCGGCCCCCGGCACAGGTCCTTCCACCGCAGCTCACCGGACTTGGGGTCGAGGTTGTCGTAGATGGTGAGCTGCCCGGCCCCCACCTCGACGGACTCCTCTTCCGCGGCCCCGCCCTTGAGGCCGATCAGCTCCAGCTTGTACGGCTCCGCCGCCAGCTCCTCGCGGGCCTCGTCGTCGGAGACGGGCCGGCGGGAGAAGAGCTGCCCCTGCTTGACGATCTCCCGCATCCGCTTCTCGATGCGCTTGAGGTCGTCGGGGTGGAACGCCTGCTCGACGTCGAAGTCGTAGTAGAACCCGTTTTCCACGGGCGGCCCGATGCCCAGCTTGGCCTCGGGGAACAGCTCCTGCACCGCCTGCGCCATGACGTGGGCGGTGGAGTGGCGCACGATCGCCCGGCCGTCCTCGCTGGAGACCTCGATCGGCTCGACCGTGTCGTCCTGCTCCAGCGGGTGGGCCAGGTCGCGCGGCACGCCGTTGACCCTGGCGGCGATGACGGTGCGGCCGTCCGCCTCGAGCGCCTCCCCGGCCGTCGTGCCGGCCGCGACCACACGCTCGGCTCCGGCGAGGGTGATGCGTAGCTCGGCTGACACGGTGACTCCTCGTGGATCGCGCTCGATGCCCGGCACCGAGGCAAGGTTCGATGGTGAACCCCGATGCTATCGCGGGTGAAACCCCAGCTTTGTCAGCTCCTGCCGGGTCCCGTGGAAGACGTTGCGGTCGACCGGGCTGTTGGCGTACTGGTGGATGGTCCAGTCGCGCCAGGGTCTGGGCACCGGGGGGCGCCCGCGCGGGGACTCCGGGCTGGCGAGCCAGAGCGGATATTCGGCCAGCCCGGCGCAGTGCCCGCCGCGGGCGAACGCGTGGAAGGTGTAGATGAAGGGCCGCACGCCCGCGTGCCGCTCGACGTGGTGGCACCAGCGGCGGGCGTAGCGGGCGACCTGCTCGGGCCGCAGGCCGTCGTTGGTCTCCAGGTCGAGCGCGATCAGGTCGCCGCGGCGCAGCCCGCCCGCCGACCTGATCACGCCCAGGAAGTGGCGTGCCTGCTCGATGGGGTCGCCCTTGGGCCTGGCGAAATGGTAGGCGCCGCAGACGATCCAGCTCTCGCGCATGCCGTTCCAGTTGCGCGCGAACCATTTGTCGGTGTAGTCGCCACCCTCCGTCGCCTTGGCGAACGCGAAGGCCACCCCGGCCTCGGCGTGGTCGGCCCAGTCGACGGTGCCCTGCCAGTTCGACACATCAATGCCCTGTAGCACGCGCTTCACCTTGTCGGATTTTATTGAGATGTCTCCGGATCAGCCCTTCGCCGCGCCGATCAGCAGGTTGCGGGTGCGTTCCCGGTTGGCGAACGGGGATCCCACGAAGTCGGTCACGCCGGCCTGCTTCAGCTCGTCGAGCTTGGCCAGCACCGTGTCCTCGTCGCCGACGATGGCCACGTTGCCCGGCCCGGCCGCGCCCTCCCTGTCGAGCATCGCACGGTAGGAGGGCAGTTGCCCGTACACCGAGAAGATCTCGTTGGCGCGCTCGACCGCGCCGGCGGGGTCGTCGGTGACGCTGATGGGCAGCGCGCAGACGATCCTGGGCGCCTCGCGGCCCGCCTCGGCCGCGGCCGCCTTGATGGTGGGCGCGATGTGCTCGGCGACCGTCTTGGGGCCGGTCATCCACAGCACGGTGCCGTCGGCCACGGTGCCGGCCAGCTTGAGCATGCGCGGGCCGAGCGCGGCCACCAGGACGGGGAAGCCCGCCCCCGGCGTGCTGAGGCGCACGTTGGCCTTGAGCGTCTCGCCCGTGTATTCGACCTGCTCGCCCCGCGAGGCCGGGATGAGGATGTCGAGGTATTCCTTCATGTGCCGGCCGGGGCGGTCGAAGCTGTAGCCGAACATGTTCTCGATGACGACCTGGTGCGACAGGCCGATGCCCAGCGCGAACCGCCCTCCGAGCGCGGCGCTGGCCGTCATGGCCTGCTGGGCGAGCGCGGCCGGGTGGCGCGGGTAGGTCGGCACGACCGCGGTGCCGAGCTCCAGGGGCGGTGCCTGCGCGCCGGCCACCGCCAGGGCGGTGATGGCGTCGAGGCCGAAGATGTGGGAGAGCCAGGCGGAGGAGAAACCGTCCTCGGCCGCCTGGGCGATCTGGTCGCGCAGGCCGCCGATGGGGTCATCCCCTTGGGGCTCGGCGAGGAAGTATCCGTAGCGCATGGAACAGAACTCCATTCTGGTGACTGACGCGAATGTATCTCCCCGCGCCGCCACGCGCTCACCCGCCGGGCCGGAGGTGATTTGTAAAGTGGCCTACATGACGCACGAACGCGCAGGACAGCCCGCTCAGCCTTCCGATCTGGTCGACGTCGCCAGGCTCGTGACGTCCTACTACGCCCTCAGTCCGGACGTCGGCGAGGTGGCGCAGCGGGTGGCGTTCGGCACGTCGGGGCACCGGGGGTCGTCGCTGAGGACGGCCTTCAACGAGGACCACATCCTGGCCACGAGCCAGGCCATCTGCGAATACCGGCAGCTGCAGGGCACGGACGGGCCGCTGTTCCTGGGCATCGACACGCATGCGCTGTCGGAGCCCGCGCGGGTCTCGGCGCTGGAGGTGCTGGCGGCCAACGGGGTCGAGGTGCTCATCGACTCGCGCGACGGCTACACGCCCACCCCGGCCGTCTCCCACGCCATCCTGCGGCACAACCGGGGCCGCACGACCGGGCTGGCCGACGGCGTCGTGGTCACGCCGTCGCACAACCCGCCGGGCGACGGCGGTTTCAAGTACAACCCGCCGCACGGCGGTCCCGCCGACACCGACGCGACCACGTGGATCCAGGACCGCGCCAACCGGCTGCTGCACGACGGGCTCAAGAGCGTGCGGCGGGTGCCGTACGCGAGGGCGCTGGGCGGGGCGGGGCGCTACGACTTCCTGGGGACCTACGTCGACGACCTGCCGTCCGTGGTGGACCTCGACGCGATCCGGGCGGCCGGGGTGCGGATCGGGGCCGACCCGCTGGGCGGGGCGAGCGTGGCCTACTGGGGGGAGATCGCCGAGCGGCACCGGCTGGAGCTGACCGTGGTCAACCCCCTCGTCGATCCGACGTGGCGGTTCATGACGCTCGACTGGGACGGCAAGATCCGGATGGACTGCTCGTCGCCGTACGCGATGGCCTCGCTCATCGCCAACCGCGACAAGTACGACATCTCCACGGGCAACGACGCCGACGCCGACCGGCACGGCGTCGTCACGCCCGACGGCGGCCTGATGAACCCCAACCACTACCTCGCCGTGGCCATCTCCTACCTCTGCACGCACCGCGACGGCTGGCCCTCCGACGCCGGGGTGGGCAAGACCATGGTCAGCAGTGGGATCATCGACCGGGTGGCCAAGTCCCTGGGCCGGCGGCTCTACGAGGTGCCGGTGGGCTTCAAGTGGTTCGTGCCGGGGCTGCTGGACGGGTCGCTGGGGTTCGGCGGCGAGGAGAGCGCGGGCGCGTCCTTCCTGCGGCGCGACGGCTCGGTCTGGTCGACCGACAAGGACGGCATCATCCTGGCCCTGCTGGCCTCGGAGATTTTGGCCGTCACCGGAGAGTCCCCCAGCGCCCGCTACCGGGACCTGGTCCGGCGCTTCGGCGAGCCCGCGTACGCGCGGGTGGACGCGCCGGCCACCCGCGAGGAGAAGGCCGTGCTCGGCAAGCTGTCGGCCGAGCAGGTGACGGCCTCCTCGCTGGCGGGCGAGCCGATCACGGCGGTGCAGACGTCGGCCCCCGGCAACGGGGCCTCGCTGGGCGGGGTGAAGGTCTCGACGGAGAGCGCCTGGTTCGCGGCCCGGCCGTCCGGCACCGAGGACGTCTACAAGATCTACGCCGAGTCCTTCAAGGGCCCCGACCACCTGGCCAAGGTGCAGGAGGAGGCCCGCTCGCTGGTGTCGGCCGCCCTGGGGTGAGCGAGCGGGCCGGGCCGGCGACCGGGGCTCAGTAGCCGAGGTGGCGGCCGCCGTCGCCGACCAGGACCTCCCCCGTCACCAGGTCCGACTCCAGCAGCGCGGTCACCATCTGCGCGATGTGCTCCGGCCGCGCCGTGCGCCGCAGCGGCGCCTTCATCTCCTCCTTCGCCGCCATCTCAGAGAACACCTGCTCCCCCACCCGGTCGATGTGCCACCGGGTGGCCACGATGCCGGGGGCGACCGCGTTCACCCTGACCTCGGGCCCGAGCGCCACGGCCAGGTCGCGGGTGAGGTGGAGCAGGGCGGCCTTGCTCACCCCGTACGCGATCGAGGAGCCCGTGGCCAGCAGCCCGGCCACGGAGGCCACGTTGACGATCGCGCCGCGCGCCGCCCGCAGGTCGGGGGCGAACGCGCGGGCGCAGTAGAAGGCGCCCATGAGGTTGACGCCCATGATCTGCCGCCACACGTCGTCGGTGAGCCCCTCCAGGTCGGGGAACGGCACCCACCTGGTCGTGCCCGCGTTGCACACCAGCGCGTCCACCCGGCCGTAGGTGGCCCGCACGCGCTCGGCCATCCTGCGTACGGCGGCGTCGTCCGACACGTCGGCGGCCACGGCCTCGGCCTTGCAGCCCAGGCTCTCCAGCCGCGCCACCGTGGCCTGGGCCTCGGCGGCCGAGCGCGAGTAGTTGAGCACCACGGCCGCCGCGCCCTTCCTGGCCAGGCCCTCCGCGACGGCCGCGCCGATTCCGGTGCCGCCGCCGGTGATCACGGTGACCGTGCCGTTGATGTCCATGCCCTTACTCCTTCAGCGGGTCGAAGGCCGCGATGTCGATGTCCTTGCTCTCACGCGAGGCGTAGAAGGCCGCGAACGAGATCACCGCCGTGCCGACCAGGAACGCCGCCACCAGCCACGGCGCCCCGCCCAGCCGCGCCGCCAGCGCCGCGCCGATCAGCGGCGAGAAGCCGGCCAGGGCCGCCCCCAGCTCCCGCGAGGCGGCGAACCCGGTGTAGCGCACGCGCGCCCCGAACAGCTCGGCGTAGAACACCGGCTGCACGGCCACCTGCGGGGCGAAGCCGAAGGCGCCCATGATCATCATCGCCAGCCACACCAGCCAGGTGACCCCGGTGTTGACCAGCAGGAAGTACGGATAGACGTACGCCGCCACGAACACCACGCTGAACAGGTTGAGCGGCCGCCGCCCGATCCGGTCCGACAGGTTGCCGTAGATGGGCTGGAGCACGATGACGGTCAGCCCGAACAGGATCACCCCCAGCAGCGCCGCCCGGTTGGTCAGGCCGAGCTGGTTCGTGGCGTAGGCGACGCTGAAGGTGGCCAGCGTGTAGACCACGGCGGTGTCGCAGATGTGCGCGCCGACGCCGACGAGGAAGTTGCGCGGGTAGCGGGCCAGCGCGTCCCTGATCGGCAGCTTGACGATCTCCCGGGTTCGCGCCATCTCGCGGAACACCGGCGACTCGGCGACCCGCAGCCGCACGTACAGCGCCACCCCGATCAGCGCGAAGCTCACCAGGAACGGCACCCGCCAGCCCCACGCCACGAAGTCCTCCTCCGGCAGGAGCTGGACCAGCAGGAACGCCGAGGTGCCCAGCACCAGCCCGATCTGCACGCCGGTCTGGGCGTAGGAGGCGTAGTAGCCGCGCCGGCCGGGCGGCGCGTGCTCGGCCAGCAGCGTCGCCGCGCCGCCGAACTCGGCGCCCGCGCCGAGCCCCTGGCAGACGCGCAGCAGCGTGAGCAGGATCGGCGCCCAGACGCCGATGGCGGGGTAGGTGGGCAGCAGGCCGATCAGCCCGGTGGACACGCCCATGATCACGGTGGTGATGATCAGGGTGGAGCGGCGGCCGATCTTGTCGCCCAGGTGGCCGAACAGGACGCCGCCGAACGGCCGGACCACGAACCCCACGCCGAACGTGGCGAACGCGACGATCGTGCCCGTGGCCGGGTCGGACTCGGTGAAGAACAGGCGGTTGAAGACGAGGGCGGCGGCGGTGCCGTAGATGAAGAAGTCGTACCACTCCAGGGCGGTGCCGACGAGGGCACCCAGGACGACGCGCCGTAATTCGGGTGTGGCGGGCATCTAACCTCCAGGGGGCGTGTGAGGCCGCGGAACGCCGAGCCGCGCGGCGAGCCCGCCCAGCTCCTCCCACACCGGCACGGACACCGGGACGCCCTCCCTCAGGTGCTCCGCGCGCGTGCCGGCCTCGGGCTCCCCCGGCACGACCACGCCGGGGCCGGAGGCGCGCAGGGCCTCGCAGAAGGATTCGACCTGGGCGACATAGGTCTCCAGCGGGACGAAGGCGGAGATGTCGATCGCGGTGATCACCGTGCCGAACGTGCCGTCGTACTCGGGCGAGCAGGCGGTGCCGGTGCCCGTGAGCAGGCCGCCGACGAGCTCGATGAGGACGCTCAGGCCGTACCCCTTGTGGCCGCCGAACGGCAGCAGCGCCCCGCCCCGGTAGAAGTCGGCCGGGTCGGTGGACGGGCGGCCGTCCGGGTCGACCAGCACCCCTTCGGGGGCCGGCGCCCCGGCGGCGTTCAGGAGGCCCAGCTTGCCCTCGGCCATCGCGGCGGTCGCCCAGTCCATGACGACGGCCGCACCGCCGGCGCGCGGCACGGCCCAGGCCATGGGGTTGGTGCCGAGCATCCTGCGGTGCCCGGCGTACGGCGCCACGGTGGGGTCGGCGTTGCCGACGACCTGCGCGATCAGGCCCCGGCCCGCCAGCTTCTCCGCGTACTCGCCGAGCCGGCCGACGTGGTTGCACTCGCTGATGGCGACCACGCCGACGCCGTGCCCGGCGGCCAGTTCGGCCGCCTCCTCGGTGGCCAGGCGGGCGGCGACCTGCCCGAAGCCGCGCCGCCCCGACACGACGGCGCTCGCGCCACGGCGCGAGACCACCTCGGGGCGGGCGGCGGGCACGATGACGCCCGCCTCGATCCGGTCGAGGTACGGCTTGATCCGCCGTACGCCGTGCGAGCCGTGCCCGGCGAGGTCGGCCTCCACCAGGGACTCGGCGACCGTGGCCGCCGTGCCGGAGGGCACGCCGGCGGCGGTCAGGAGGTCTCGGGCGAGTACGTGGAGGTCGGCGGCGAGGACACGTACGGCTGCGTTCACGGTGACCTGTCTCGCTTCGGCAGGACTGCGTTCCGTGTGCGCGCTTATGCCCGTTTCCGGCCCCGCCAAACAGGTCTCGGGAAAGGGCTTACCGCGCCAGTTCCGGCGCCGTGGCGGTGGTCATCCCGGTACGGCCCAGGTCGGCCCGGCG
The DNA here is from genome assembly GCF_052246675.1 of Nonomuraea sp. KM90. Lineage (NCBI taxonomy): Bacteria > Bacillati > Actinomycetota > Actinomycetes > Streptosporangiales > Streptosporangiaceae > Nonomuraea > Nonomuraea sp. KM90. The sequence continues at coordinate 76,088 of NZ_JBQQCB010000023.1, forward strand.
GCCCGCCGCGACGCCGTCGCGGTAGCCGGTGCCGCTGGTCCGGGGCACGCTCATGCGGATGTCGGGGTAGTGGGCGGCGACCGCCCGCTCGACCTCGGCCCGCCGGTCGGCCAGGACCACGGCGGACCCCGTGCCGGCTGATTCGGTCTCGGCGCGGGACTCGGCCGCGCACAGCAGCCGGTAGACCTCGTCGGTGAACCCCAGCAGCCACGACCTCCGGTACGCCCGCACCGCCGTGACGTGCTCGGGCGGCCGCACCCGGGCCAGCCCCGAGGCCATCTGCAGCAGCAGCGAGGTGGCCAGCAGGTCGGCGCGCTCCAGGTCGGCCGCGAACCCGAACACGTGCACGCGCTGCCCGCCGTCGCCGCGCCCGATCAGCAGCGGCCGGCACCGCACCGCCTGCGCCACCAGGCTGACCAGGCGCGCCTTCTCCCTGGCCCAGGGGGCGGGGAGGGTGACGACGCGGTCGCCGGGGGTCTGGCGGGTGCCGGCGGGCGGCAGCGAGTCGATGCCGTGCTTGGCCATCAGCGCCGACGCGGCGGCCATGAACGTGGCCCGCTCGTGCTCGTTGTCGGTGCGTTCGGCCTTGGCCAGCAGTTTCCTGACGCGATCGAGCGTCCGCTCCCGCAACGGCACTCTCCCCTAAGACTTGGTCGTCAGCACCCGCCCGTCGTCGGCGATGATCGGGAAGGCGCCGGTGTCCACGATGCCGTGCTGCTGGTACAGCGCCTCGATGAGGGCGTGCGCCTGCGGCTCCAGCTTCCACAGGGCACGATACTCGCGCGCCGTGGCCAGCGAGATGCCGATCTCCTGGGCGATGTCCACCGTACGCGGCACGATGCCCTTGGCGATCTGCCGGTCCCAGTACTCGCGGGCGGACCGCATCCGCGCCGCGCGCTCGGCCGTGCTGATGACCTGCGGGGTGGTGTCGAGCACCTCGGCGTCCTCGTCCTCGTCGTCGACCAGCTCGGCCAGCGCGGGCGGCAGCGCCGGGCGGGCCGGCACCGGGTGGTGGTCGGCCTCGGGCTCCCACGGCACGCGGGGGTCGGCGTCGATGAGCGCCGAGGTGTTGTACAGGGCGGCGATCTGGGCCAGCAGCGCCTCCTGGCGGGACTGGTCCACGGCCAGGCCGGTGTGCTCGACGGCCTGGTCCATGGCCTTGTCGAGCTTGGCCAGCGCGGCGCGCATCTTCCGCTCCGACGCGCCGCCCTCGCGCAGCGCCTTGGCCCGCTTGGCCGCCAGGGCGACCCTGGTCAGCCTGCGGTGGGCGTCGACCTCACTCGCCGTACGGTCGCTGACCTCGGCCAGCCCCATCCTGACCAGCAGCCGCTCGGGGGTCAGCCGCCAGTTGATGCGGCCGGTGCCGCGGATGCGGTGGCGCTCGATGGCCATGCCGCGCTCCCACAGCCAGGCGGCCACCAGCGGGGCGGCCAGCCTGAACACCGCTTCGGGCAGGCTGCGCGCGTCCATGCTGGACAGGACGGCGGTCAGGCACGTCAGCGCCCACACGGCGATGCCGTCGATGCCGGCGGAGAAGTTCTCGCGCATGTTGCGGCGGGCGCGTACGGCGGAGGTGATGATCGCGACCTCGATGAACGCGAACAGCAGTAACCTGAGCGGCCCGTCGAGGCCCAGCACGTCCCCGGAGAAACGCCACATGCCCTGCGCGGACACGCCCGTGGCGATGGAGGCGGCCACGACGGTCAGCACGTCCTCGACGGGACGCGGGGCGACGTACCTGGTGAACACCCAGGAGACGACGCGCCAGGCGATCCTGAGCACCAGGAACGCGAGCACCAGCCCGGCAAGGCTCAGCAGCGCGATGACAGCGGTGGCGAGCGGCTTCTCCGTGACGAAGGCTGTTATTTCCTCAAATGTCGGCATCAGTCACTATCCGTGAGGCTCAAACTCCGGCTCTATGCGACGAGATCATCGCAGAATGTCGCCATCTTGTACGCCAAACGCCGTCTGCTGCACCATTTTGCCCACGTTTCACTACTGTTCGAGGCTCTTGACGGAGGGTGTATCAGGCGCGGCGGAGCGTGCTCTGCGGTCACAGGGGGTTCGACTCAGGGAGGGGCTCATGAAGATCTTCGGCGGTGAGCCGGCGCTCGTCCTCGGACTGGCGAGCGCTGGCGTGCAGATGGTGACGGCGACGTTCCTGCCGCTGACCAGCACGCAGGTGGCGGCGATCAACGCGATAGCGGCCGCGGGACTGGGCGTCTGGACGGCGTTCGCCACGCGGAACCTGGACGGGGGCAGGTCCATCAAGGCGGCGGCGCTGGGGTTCGCGCAGGCGGCGGTCACGCTGGGGCTGGTGTTCGGGGTGGAGCTGACGGAGCAGCAGACGGCGTCCATCATGGCCTTCGTGGCGGTGGTGGGGGCGGCGTTCGTCCGCCAGGTCTCGAGACCGGCGGGCACGGCCACACCCCAGGCGCCCACCGACCCGCACCCGCAGGCCACGGCGACGGGCGACCCCACACCGGCGGCCAACCAGGGCACGCAGTCCGGCTGAGCCCAGGAGCGGGGCTTACGGCACGGGGGCCGCGCGGGCAACCGGCCGGGTGGGCGTCGGTCGGGTGGGTGCCGGTTGGGTGGGTGCCGTGGTGGTGACAGGGGTGATACGGGGTGGTCGGTCATGGGCGGCGGGCGCACAATGGGACGCGAGGAGGGACTGTGAGCAAGCGATCGCGCAGACGCCGTGCTCTACCCAGCGGCGCGCCCGCCTGGCCCCCCGGCTTCGGCCCCGGGGAGCCCCACTGGACCGAAGGCGACGACTTCCCGTTCGACGATCCGCAAGGAGGCGAGGGCGGCGTGCGCGAGCCGCGCAGGCCCAAGCCCGCCCCGCCCGCCCTGTCGGCCGAGGCTCCGCTGCCCGAGCCGCTCATCCGCGCCCGCGACCGCACCCAGCCGCCGCCCGACGAGGTGACCAGGGCGTTGGCCGGCAGGTGAGGCCGTCCCCGGGTCGAGTCCAACTGCACCCACCGGCTGGGAGGGCGGCAGGGGTGAGATGTAAATTCGTCCTTTCGGAGGGCACCATTCACCAATCCGGATGGGACCATCTACGTAGGGATTTATCCCAACATGGTGTGATGTATCCCAGCAGGACGGATATCGATGTCAGATACAGAAGAGTTCCCGCTCGTCCAGTTCATGCGTGACGGGTTCGACCCCGTGGGCGAGCTCGGGCGCATCCGGACCGAGCACCCGGTCTTCCCCATGGAGATCCCGGGCGGTCAGACCGTGTACCTCGTCACCCGCTGGGATGACGTACGCGGTGTGCTCGGCGACCACGAGCGTTTCAGCAACGACTTCGCCGGCGTGATCGGGCTCGGCTCCAACCAGGAGGACCCCGGCGGCCTGGGGTTCCGCGACCCGCCCGAGCACACTCGGCTGCGCAAGTACCTGACGCCCGAGTTCACCATGCGCCGTCTGCGCCGGCTGGAGCCGCGCATCGAGGCCATGGTCGAGGAGTACCTCGACCGCATCGAGGCCAAGGGCGCCGAGGGCATGCCGGTGGACCTGGTGGAGGAGTTCGCGCTGCCGATCCCGTCGCTGGTCGTGTGCGAGCTGCTCGGCGTCCCGTTCGAGGAGCGCGCCGACTTCGTGAAGATCAGCAAGGACCGGTTCGACTTCACCGCCGGGCCCGAGGCGTCCCTGCAGGCCATCAACGACGCGATGACGTACCTGACGGACCTCGTGGCCAGGGAGCGGCAGAATCCGGGTGACGGGCTGCTCGGGCAGTTGCTGCGCGAGCACGGCGACGAGCTCGACGACCGTACGCTCGCCAGCATGGCCGACGGACTGCTGACCGGCGGGCACGACACCAGCACCAGCATGCTCGCGCTCGGCTCCCTGTGGCTGCTGCGCAACCCCGAGCAGGCCGCCAAGGTGCGCGAGGTGGACGGCTACGTCGTGGACGTGGTCGAGGAACTGCTGCGGTACATGACGGTCGTGCAGGTCGCCTTCCCGCGCTTCGCCCGCGACGACCTGGAGCTGCACGGCGTACCGATCAAGAAGGGCGAGATGGTGCTGTGCTCGCTGACCGGCGCCAACCGCGACCCCGCCCTGGGCGAGAACATGGACGAGGTACGGCCGGGCCGGGCGACGGCGGGCTCGCACATGGCGTTCGGCCACGGCATCCACCGCTGCATCGGCGCGCCGCTGGCCCAGATGGAGATGCGCATCGCCTTCCCCGCGCTGCTGCGCCGCTTCCCCGGCCTGCACGTCGCGGGCGAGGTGCCGTTCCGGGAACTCGCCATCGTCTACGGGGTCAAAGAACTACCCGTCGCCTGGTAGAGCGGTTACGTTCGCAATGTGAACGAGCCTGTCATCGACCTGACCGCGATCAGCGCCGTCGTGTTCGACACCGACGGCGTGGTCACCGACACCGCTCGGGGGCACGCGGCCGCCTGGAAGCACGTCTTCGACGCGTTCCTGCGCGGCCGCTCGGCACCGTTCGACATCCGCGACGACTATCTGCGGCACGTGGACGGGCGCCCGCGCCTCGACGGCATCCGTACGTTCCTGACCGCTCGCGGCATCACGGTGCCCGAGGGATCGCCCGACGACGAGCCCGGCGCGCCGACCGTACACGGGCTCGGCCTGGCCAAGGACCGCCTGTTCATGGAGCAGGTGGACAAGTACGGGGTGGCCGCGTTCCCGTCCACGGTGGCGCTGCTGCACGAGCTGCGGCAGCGCGGCGCCCGTACGGCGGCCGTCTCCGCCAGCCTGCACGGCCGCAAGCTGGTCGGCTCGGCCGGGGTCATGCACCTGTTCGACCTGCTGGTGGACGGCAACGACGCCGCGCTGATGAACCTGCCGGGCACGCCCGACCCCGCGCTCTACCTGGAGGCGGCCCGGCGGCTGAACCTGCCCGCGGCCAAGGTCGCGGTGGTGGTGTCCGCGCTGCCGGGGATCGAGGCGGGCAAGAAGGGCGGGTTCGGGCTGGTCGCCGCGGTGGCCCGGGACGGCGACGGGACCGGTGCGGACGTCGTGGTGCCCGATCTGGGGGATCTGGGGGTGCTGGGAAGGGTTCTACCCTTGAGGGCGTGACCGTTCTGATCGATCCGCCCAACTGGCCGGGGCCGCGTGGCCTGATGTGGTCGCATCTCGTCAGCGACAGCTCGCTGGAGGAGTTGCACGCCTTCGCCGTGCGGTTGGGGGTGCCGGAGCGGGCGTTCGACCGGGACCACTATGACGTGCCGGAGACCGTGCATGCGCGGGCCGTGGAGCTGGGGGCCGAGGCGGTCGGTTCTCGGGAGCTGCTGCGGCGGCTGATCGCGGGCGGGCTGCGCCGCCGCAAGCGGCACCGGGTCGGTTAGGGCCAGTCAGGGCTGGTTCTCGGCTCCGATCCCCCGGCTCCTCGCTCTCCCACCGCACTACGTCTGGTGTCCTTGGGGGGAGGGAGAAGGCGGGGTCGTGCCGGGGTGGTCAGTCGGTGGTCAGGGTGGCGAGTTCGGCGGTCATGTTGGTTCTGGCGGGGGCCTCCCACAGCTCCCTGGCTCGTGGGGTGCGGTAGAGAGACGGGGTGGCGAGCAGGCGGCGCAGCACCTGCGAGCGGCCCCGGGCGAACGCGGGGTCGGGGACGTGGGCGTATTCCTGGCGGATGGCGTGCGCGTAGGCCGGGTAGGCGGGGCTGGCGAGGATGGCGAGGTCGGCGTCGCACAGGACGGCGCCGTCATGGTCGCCGGGTCCGAGCGTGTCGTGGGCGGCCGTGAGGCGTACCAGCCGGGCGACCGTGGCGACCCGGCCGGCGGGGACGCCGCATCCGGGGAGGCGGGACTGGGCGAGCTGGGCGCTGCGTTCCTCGTCCCAGCCGGGGCGGCCGTCGTAGACGGCGTCGTGGAACCAGGCCGCGAGCCGTACGGCCGTCGCGTCCTCGGCCTCGGTGGCGAGCGGTTCGACGGCGGCCAGGACGGCGGCCAGGTGGGTGCGGGTGTGGTATCTGCGGTGCGGCTCGGACCAGCGGGCGAGGAGCTCCGCGCGGACCGCCAGGGAGGCGGGCGAGCCGTCCGCGAGCTCCGCCCAGCGTTCGCGTGAGGTCCAGTCCTCAGCCACCCCGCCGACGCCCGAGACCCCGGTCTCGAAAGGCCCGCCGACGCCCGAGGCCTCGCTCTGGGGAGGGGCGGCGGTGGGGGTGTCGTTGTCCGGTGCGGGCCAGTCGTCGATCACGGTTCCACCGTAGTGGTAACTTCTGGGCATCGGGACGACAGGCAAGGAGCCGCGGCGCCTGCCCCGCTGGCGGGAGCTGCGGGCCGTCATGCCCGGGCGGCCCCGGTGGGCGCGGGCGGCGAGGGTGGCGGCGGCGGCCGATGTGGCGGATCTGCGGCTGCTGGCCAGGAAGCGCGCCCCGCGCATGGTGTTCGACTACGTGGACGGCGCGGCCGAGGGTGAGCGGTCGATGGCCAGGGCGGTGGCGGCGTTCGAGCGGGTGGAGTTCGCCCCGCGCGTGTTGCGGGACGTCGCCGAGGCTCCGACGGCGGTCGAGGTCCTGGGGCGGCGGATCGGGATGCCGGTGGTGCTCGGCCCGACCGGGTTCACCCGGATGATGCACCGCGAGGGCGAGCGGGCGGTGGCGCGGGCGGCGGAAGGGGCGTCGATCCCGTACACGCTGTCCACCATGGGCACCACGACGGCGCGGGACGTGGCCGCGGCGGCGCCCGGCGGGTGGAACTGGTTCCAGCTGTACGTGGTCCGCGACCGCGCCCGCAACCTGGAGTCGCTGGCCATGGCCGCCGATGCGGGCATGGACGTGCTGGTGGTGACCGTGGACGTGCCGGTGGCCGGGGCGCGGCTGCGGGACGTGCGGCACGGGCTGACGATCCCGCCCGCCCTGCGCTGGCGCGGCGCGCTGGAGGTGCTGCGGCACCCGGCGTGGTGGTTCGACTTCCTCACCAGCGAGCCGCTCAGGTTCGCCACCGTGGAGGGGGCGCCCGCCGACCTCGCGGGCCTGACGAACCTGATGTTCGACCCGTCCGTGACGATCCGCGACCTTGAGTGGATCAGGTCCGCGTGGCAGGGCCGGCTGCTGGTCAAGGGGGTGCAGCGGGTGGACGACGCGAAGGACCTGGCCGCCGTCGGGGTGGACGGGATCGTGGTGTCCAACCACGGCGGGCGCCAGCTCGACCGCTCCCCCACGCCGCTGGAGCTGCTGCCCGAGGTGGTGGCGGCCGTGGGGGACCGCACGGAGGTGTTCCTCGACGGAGGGGTGCGGAGCGGGGCCGACGTCGCCGCCGCGGTCGCGCTGGGCGCCCGGGCGTGCTTCGTCGGCCGCGCCTACCTGTACGGCCTGATGGCCGGCGGCGAGCCCGGCGTGCGGCGGGTGCTGGACCTGCTGCACGCCGAGCTCGTCCGTACCCTGCAACTGCTGGGCGTGGGCGGCGTCGAGGGCCTGGGCCCCGACGTCGTACGGCTCAGGGGAAGGTGACGACCTTCACCGGGATCGTGTCCGTGCCCTGAGCGGGGCCTCCCGTGTTGTTGACGACGTGGGCGATCGTGCCGTTGCCCCCGAGGGAGACGGTGAGCAGGTCGTGGAAGCGCACGTTCGGGTTGACCGGCGTCTCGAAGCCGCGTTCGGCCACGATGCTCGGGTCGACGTTGAAGTAGCAGTACGCCCCCAGCCCCCACGCCTCGTGCGAGGTGACGGAGTCGGCGACCTTGTAGGCGGCGTAGCCGCGGGTGGAGCCGTTCATCCAGGCGGCCTGGTTCGGCGGGTCGTAGGGCATCTCGTTCTGGAAGAAGATCGTCCGGCCGCGTTGCCCGTTCCAGATGACCTGGTACTTCTGGTAGTGCTCGACGAACAGCCCGTACGCGGTGACGTCGTCGCCGTTGACGATCAGCCCGGTGTCGGCGGTGTTGACGGTCCAGCCGATGCCGGTGCCGTGGTCGCCGCGCCAGGCCCAGATGTGGTCGATGATCGTGTGGTCGCTGTTGATGACGAGGCTGGTCGTGGCCTTGCCCGCGTGGCTGCCGCCGATGCGGAAGAACACGTCCTGGATTGAGATGGGGTTGGCGGCGTGCGAGGCCGAGGAGCCGGACGGGCCGACCTCCATGAGGATGGGCGAGTTGACCGGCCCGGCGTCGAAGAGCAGCCCGGCCACCTTGACGCCGTCCACGTCGGCGACCCGCATCGGCACCACGCCGTTGTCGGGGATGATCGTGGCGTAGCCGAGGCCGAGCACGACCGTGTCGGGCCTGGTCACGTTGATGGTCTGGCCGACGTGATAGATGCCGGGCGTGAAGAGCAGGTTCAGGCCGGCGGCGAGGGCGGCGTTGATCGTGGCGGCGGTGTCGGCCGGCTTGGCGACGTAGAAGCGGTTCAGCGGGATGGAGGTGCCGGTGCCGGGCCAGCTCGCGCCGCGCGAGTTCTGCCGCAGGGCGGGCACGAACACCTGGTAGGCGCCCGCGGAGTCCACGTACAGGTAGGGCTTCTCCCTGGTCACGGGGCTGGTGTCGAGCGTCGTGTACGGCGGCTCGGGGAAGGACTGGGCGGGGGCACCGGCGACGCCGGAGAAGACCATGTTCCACACGCCGTTGAGCCAGCCGCCGATGGTGCTGTCGCGGGTGAACCACTGCTGCTGCGAGTACGGCTGCACGGTCCCGTCGATCCGGCTGTCGGCGATGTAGCCGCCGCTGGCCCACCCGTACCCGCTGGGCGCCAGGTTGAGGTTGCCCCTGACGTGCATCCGCCGGAACGGCGCCGCCTGCGAGACCGCCCACTGGTTGGTGCCGCCGGTCGGCGTGATCGACAGGTTCTCGGCCGAGCGCCAGAAGTTCTGCGTGGCGTTGCCGCCGAACCAGCCCGCGTCCACCCTGACCTGGCCGTTGATGGTGACGTCGTCGGGGTTGCGGCCCAGGCCCATGATCGAGGTGTAGAAGCCGATGTTCGCGTTGACGTTGTAGCTGCCGGGCTTGAACAGCAGGGCGTGCCGCTGCAGCCCGAACTGGTTGGACTCCATCTGGGTGAACACCGAGTCCAGCGTGGACTGGATGGTGGAGGCCGGCATCGACGGGTCGAAGACGTGCACGTTGGGGCCGAGGTCGCCGCCGGGCTGCGGGTCGGCCGTGCCGGTGGTGCGCACGGTGAGCTCCCAGAGCGAGTAGCCGTACGCGGTGGCCCTGACCGTGCCGTGCACGCGGAGGTAGCGGCCGGCGCCTGAGACGTTCAAAGTCTGCGTGCCGCCCGTGCCGGTCGTGGTGGAGTGGATGTCGGTCCAGGTCGAGGCGTTGTCGGAGACCTGGACGCGGAAGGACCTGGCGTAGGCGGCCTCCCACTGGAGCACGACCTGGCAGATCTGCCGGACCGAGCCGAGGTCGACCTGGAGCCACTGCGGGTCGGCGAACAGGCTGGACCAGCGGGTCCCGGTGTCGCCGTCCACGGCGGCCGGGGCGGAGGTGGCGGCGCCCTCGGACGAGGAGGCGGTGGCCGGGCGGTTGAGCGCGGCGTTGGCGGTGCCGCAGGCCGCAGACCCCGTGGTGCCGTAGACCTGGAGCTCCCACAGCGAGTAGCCGTACGCGGTGGCGCGGGCGGTGCCGTACAGGCGGAGGTAGCGGCCGGTGCCGGACACGGTGAGCGTCTGCGTGCCGCCGGTTCCGGTGGTGGTCGAGTAGATGTCGGTCCAGGTGGCGGCGTCGGCGGAGACCTGGAGGCGGAACGCGGTGGCGTACGCGGCCTCCCACCGCAGCACCACGCCGGACACGGTGGCGGTGGCGCCCAGGTCCACCTGGAGCCACTGCGGATCGCCGAACGCGCTGGACCAGCGGGTCCCGGTGTCGCCGTCCACGGCGGCCGAGGCGGGGGTGCCGGCGCTCTCGGAGGACGAGGCGGTCACGGTCCGGCCCTGCGACAGGAGCGGGTCGGCCGCCCGCGCGGGCCCGGCGACCAGGAAGGACAGGATCAGGGCGGCGAGTGACGCCACGACGAGGGCGGTACTTCGGGGCGGGTGCACTGCGAACTCCTCACGAACAGGGGGGTAGTGAGAGAGCGCTCTATCGAGCAGAGCGTGCCTGCGCCCGGCACTTCTGTCAATGCTTGATTTAACGCCTACGCAATAGTGGTGACCACTTCCGGAAACGCGGCGTCACCGAAGAATGGCTCGATCACCAGCGTGGCCGCGCCCAGCGCGACCGCGTCGGGCCCGAGGCGGCCGAGCACGACCATCTCCGGCTGGAACGGCTGCGCCTGCGTGTTGGCCGCGGTGGCGGCGCGGATGTCGGCCAGCAGCCGGCCGCCCAGCATGAGGCCCGCCCACCCCCCGATCACGATGCGCTCGGGGTTGAACAGGTGCACCAGGCTCGACAGGCCCACGCCGAGCAGCTCGACGCTCTCCCCGATCACCGGCGAGCCCTCCTCCAGCAGCCTGGCCAGCGCCGCCTCCTCGTCGGCGGAGTCGGCCACCACGCCGGCCCGGTCGAGGATGGCCTCGGCCCCCAGGTACGCCTCCAGGCACCCGCGCGCCCCGCACCGGCAGACCCGCCCCCCGGCGACGATCTTCAGGTGCCCCACCTCGCCCGCGGCCTTGCCCGCGCCGCGGTAGATCCGCCCGTCACTCACCACGGTCCCGCCCACGCCGGACCCCACGAGCAGGATGATCGCGTCGCGGGTGCCCCGGCCGGACCCGAACCACAGCTCGGCCTGCCCCATGGTCTTGGCGCCGTTGTCCACGAACAGCGGCAGCGCGGTGCCGGCCCGCAGCAGCGCGCCCAGCGGCACCGCCTCCCAGCCGAACGTCTTGGCCCGCACCAGCGCGTCCGGCCCCGGCTCGACGATGCCGGGCACGCCGACGCCCACGCCGAGCACCTGCCCGGCGGCCACCTCGCCCTCGGCGATGACCGCGTCCACGCCGGTCAGGATGTGGCGGGCGACCAGCTCGGGGTCGTGCTTGGCCGACCGGACCGCGTAGTGGGCCCTGGCCCGCACGTTCATCTCCAGGTCGAACAGCTCGACCTTGACCTGGGTCTCGCCCACGTCCACGCCCACCGCGTAGCCGAAGGCCGGGTTGACCTTGAGCAGGACGCGGGGCCGGCCGCCGTCGGAGTCGACCTGGCCCGCCTCGACGATGACATTGTCGGCCAGCAGGTCGCCGGTCATCGTGCTGACCGTGGCCGCGCTGAGGCCGGTCTCGGCGGACAGCTCGTTGCGGCTGGCGGGGCCGCCGAAGTAGAGCGCGCGCAGCAGCATCGCCCGGTTGCCCCGGCGAAGATCTCGTACGGTCCTGCGCCCTGACGTGCCCATCCTCGTCCCCGTTCCTCTCCCGAAACCCGCCGCCATGTTAGTTCACGGCCCGAAGGGTGAGCGCGGGCCGCCCGGATGTCCACGGCGTTACCGAAGCGTTTCCCGGCAACTCCTGACTTCTTTCGGACCTTAGATTATGGTCTGGCCATCCCCCCGATGAGGAGACGACAATGAGCCGAGGACTTGTGCGAGGCGCCGTCGTGGCGATGCTGGCGAGCGGCCTGGCCGCGTGCGGCGGCGGTGGCGGCGGCGGTGGCCAGGGCGACGCCAAGGAGTTGACCTTCTGGATGTACCAGGACCGCACCCCGCAGGCGGGCCAGGTCATCGAGAAGGTCCGCCAGGACTTCGAGAAGGCCAACCCCGGTGTCACCGTCAAGCTCGTCAAGATCCCGAAGGACGACTACAACACCAAGCTCGGCAGCGCCGTGGCCAGCAAGAGCGCCCCCGACGCGGGCATCCTCGACCAGCCGCTGGTCTCCAAGTACGCCCTCGACGGCACGATCAAGGAGGTGCCCGCCGGGCTCATCACCGAGGCCGACTACTACAAGGGCGCGCTGGACACCAACCGCGCCGGCGGCAAGCTCTACGGCCTGCCCCAGGACCAGACGACCGTCGCGCTCTTCTACAACAAGAAGCTGGTCCCGACCCCGCCCAAGACGTGGGACGAGCTGAAGCAGACCGCGGACCGGGTGCACGCCGCCGACGCGAACGTGGCCGGCATGAACGTGCCCAAGGGCGACGGCTACGGCGCCTGGATGTTCCCCGGCATCGTGCACGGCGCGGGCGGCGAGATGGTGGACGACGCCGGCAAGAAGGTGCTGTTCGACCAGCCGCCCGCCGTGGAGGCGCTGCAGCTCTGGGTGGACCTGCAGAAGTCGTCGCCGCGCAAGATCACCGACTCGGACAAGCCCTTCGAGAACGGCCTGGCCGCCATGACGATCTCCGGCCCGTGGGACGTGCCGACGATCCGCGAGCAGTTCCCCGACCTCGACTTCGGCGTGGCGCCGCTGCCGTACAAGAGCGAGCCGGCCGGCAACATCGGCGGCGAGGACTCGGTCGTCTTCTCCACCAGCAAGAACCCGGACCTGGCGTGGAAGTGGCTGGCCTTCCTCGGCAACGCGGACAACAACGGCGTCGTCGCCGACGCGCTCGGCGGGTTCCCCGTCCACCTCAAGGCGAAGGTCGTCGCGGGCGGCCCGGAGCAGGCGGCGTTCCTGGAGCAGCTCAAGGTGGCGCACGCGCGCCCCGCGGTGCCGCAGTGGATCCAGGTCAACGACGAGATCATCGCCCCGGCGATCGAGTCGGCGCTGACCGGCAAGGTCACGGCCCAGCAGGCGCTGGCGGACGCGGCGGCCAAGACCCGCTCCCTGCTCGGCTGGAACAGCTGACGTGACGGCACCCGTACTGGCGGACCGGCGGGTGGCGGCGGGGCCTGGGAGACGTGCCCGCCGCCGCCCGCCACGCCGCCGCGACCACGTGATCGGCTGGCTCCTGGTCACCCCGGCGCTCGTCTACTTCCTGGTCTTCCTGCTGTACCCGGCCCTGTCGGCGCTCTACTACAGCTTCACCGACTGGAACCTGCGCACCGACGCGAACTGGGTGGGCCTGGCCAACTACACGGACCTGCTGTTCGACGACGTCAAATACCCGCACTTCTGGAAGTCGGTGCAGGTCACCCTGCAGTACACGCTGATCGCCGTGCCGCTGACCCTGGTGGCCGCGCTGGTGCAGGCGCTGCTGGTGAACGCGATCAGGCGCGGGGCGAACCTGTTCAGGCTGCTGCTGTTCCTACCGGTCGTCACGGCGGAGGCGGCGGTCGGCGCGATCTGGCGCTGGCTCTACGATCCGCAGTACGGCCTGATCAACACGCTGCTCGGCCTGGTCGGCATCCCGGGGCAGAACTGGCTCAACACCCCCGAGCTGGTCATCCCGGCGCTGGCGTTCATCGCGGCCTGGCAGTGCGGCATCTCGATGATCATCTACCTGGCGGGCCTGAAGGGCATCCCCGGCGCCATCCAGGAGGCGGCGATCATCGACGGGGCCGGGCCGTGGCAGCGGTTCTGGCGGGTGACGTTCCCGATGCTCCGGCCGACCACGTTCTACCTGCTGGTGACCGGGGTGATCGCGGCGCTGCAGGTGTTCGGCCTGGTCTATGTGATCTTCTCCGGCAACGGGCGCAGCGTCACCGGCGGGCCCGAGCAGTCGGGGCTGACGTACGTGCTGCACCTCTACCTGTTCGCCTTCCGCTACGACGCGATGGGGGCGGCCTGCGCGATGTCGTTCATCCTGCTCGTCTTCATCATGATCGTCACCGCGCTGCAGTTCAGGTTCGTCAAGCAGGAGGCGTCATGAGGAAGGCGTCCATGTACGTGGCGCTGGTGCTGCTGGCGGCCGTGTCGGTGGTGCCGTTCCTGTGGATGCTGGCCACCTCGGTCAAGCACGGCCAGGACATCTACAGCAAGGTGCCCAACCTGCTGCCGCTGGACAGGAAGACCGGCGAGTGGGCGGCGACGCTGGACAACTACGACTACGTGCTGGGCGTCGGCGGGCTGGGCAACGCGTTCGTGAACAGCGTGTGGGTCTGCGCGATCCTGGTGCCGGCGAAGCTGCTGGTGGACGCGCTGGCCGCGTACGCGTTCGCGCGGATCCCGTTCCCCGGCCGCGACAAGCTGTTCGTGATCATGCTGGGCGGCATGATGGTGCCCGCGATCACGCTGCTGGTGCCGCGCATCCACGTCACCCAGTCGCTGGGCATGTTCGACACCGGGTGGGGGCTGATCGTCCCGAACATCGCCTCGGTGCTCGACATCTTCCTGCTGCGGCAGTTCTTCCTGTCGCTGCCCGGCGAGCTGGAGGAGGCCGCGCTGATCGACGGGGCCGGCCGGATGCAGATCTTCTGGCGGATCGTGCTGCCGCTGTCGAAGCCCGTGCTCGCGGTCGTCACCATCACCAGCTTCCTGTTCCACTGGAACGACCTGGTGTGGCCGCTGCTGGTCACCAACGACCCCGAGCTCTACACCCTGCCGCTGGCGTTGCAGCAGCTCGTGGCCAGCCCCGACGGCGGGCGCGCGTACTACATCATGGCGGGCGCCACGCTCGCCGTCCTGCCCGTGATCGCCGTGCTGCTGGTCTTCCAGCGCCGCATCCTGCAGGGCATCGCATTCACCGGTCTGAAAGCTTAGGAGGACAAGCGTGGTCATCGAGGTCCGCGACGGGGTCGCCGTCGTCGACGGCGTGCCGCGGGTGCTCGTCACCGCCGACTATCCGTACTACCGCGACGATCCGGCCGTGTGGGCCGACCGGCTGCGGGCCGTACGGGACGAGCTCGGGATCGAGGTGGTCACCTGCTACCTGCCCTGGCGGCACCACCAGCCCGAGGCGGGCACGGCCCCCGACTTCACCGGCGTCACCCATCCCGCCAGGGACGTCACCGGCTTCCTGGCGCTCTGCCACGAGCTCGGGCTGCGGGTGGTCGCCAAGCCGGGGCCGTTCATCCACGCCGAGGTCAGCTACGGCGGCCTGCCGGACTGGGTGTGCCCGGACGCCGACCCGTCGATCGAGCCGCTGCTCGACGCCGCCGGCGCGCCCTCGCGCTGGGGTGACGGCGCCGCGACCCGCACGCTGCCGGCGCCGCTCGGGCCCGCGTTCCTGACCAGGGCGACGCAGTGGCTCTCGGCGGTCGGCAAGGAGGTGCTGGCCGGCGCGGAGGCGGTGATCGCGGTGCAGATCGCGAACGAGGGCATCTACACCAGCGGGGCGCTGCCGCTGACGGCCTACGACTACAGCGCCTCCGGGGTGGCGTTCTACCGGGACCGGCTGCGGGCCTGGTACGGGACGCCGCAGGCGTACAACGAGGTGCACGGCACCGCGTTCGGCGACTGGGCGGAGGTCGGGCCCCCGGTCACCGGCCTGCTCGCCCTCGCCGACTGGGGGCGCTTCCACGCCGACTACCTGGCCGAGGTGTACCGCGTCTGGACCCAGGCCGTCGGCTCCGACCTGCCGGTCGTCGTCAACCTGAACCCGCCGACCGTGCCGGAGCTGGACGACTGGCTGGCCAGGGTCAGGCCGGAGCTGTGGGACGGCATCTCCTACGGGTTCACCAACTGGATGGGCGTCGTGTCGGCCGACCCCGGCGCGCAGGCCCGCTACGTGATCGCCGCCAAGCGCGCGCCCGGCCCCAACCTGGAGGAGAACTGGGGCTTCTCCGAGCTCTACGACCCGGCCTACATCGACGGGGCGACCAGCTTCCACCAGTCGCTGCTGGCGATGGCGGCGGGCGCGACCGGCTTCAACGTCTACACCGGGGTGGCCACCTCGGGCTGGGCGCCGGAGCTGGACGCGGCGCACGCGGGGCCGTACCCGGACTGCGCGCCCATCGACGCGGGCGGCGCGGCCACCGGGAAGGCGCCGGTGGTGCGGGCGCTGGCGGACTTCTTCGCCGCGCACGGCGCCGAGTTCCTGGAGTGCGCCGGGGTGCGGCGGGACGCGTTCGGGCTGTACCTCCCCTACGCCGGGATCGCCGCGCTGTCCGGTCCCGGCGGCCCCGGCTGCGGCCGGGCGCTGCTGGCCTTCCACGAGCGGATGCGGGCGCGGGGCCTGGACTACGGGCTGGTCGAGCTGGAGAGCGTGACGCCGGAGGAGCTGGCCGCGTACCGGACGGTCACCGTGCCCGGCGGGCCGTTCATGCACCGGCGCGTTCAGGAGCTGCTGGCCGCCTACGCCGCGGCGGGCGGCCGGGTGCTGGTGGACGGGCCCGTGCCCGAGCTCGACGAGCGGCTGAGGCCGTGCGCGCTGCTCGCCCCCTCCCCCGCTCCCCCGCCGGAGGCCGGCGAGGGCCTCGTCCTGTACGGGGAGGCCGACGCGTTCCTGCGCAGCCACCCCGGCCGGGACGTCCACTACCTCACGGTGCTCGTCCAGACGGGCAACGAGGGCCCGATCGGCCTGCGGACCCCGTACGGGACCGTCGAGGTCGTCGCCGCGGAAGGCGGCGGCGCGGTGCTGCGCCTGGCCGGCGGGCGGCTCGGCGACATGGTGGTCAAGGGGCTCAACGCCTACCTCGACTGCGCCGTGGAGGCCAGCGTGCGGTTGAACGGCGTACGCGTCGGCGCCACGGGCCCCGGGGACCTCGTCAGGATCGGCGGTCCAGGAAACTAGAAAAAATCACCTATTCATCATCAGAAAGGACGCGTATTTCGCCACCGGTGTCGTCGCTCTGCTCCTTCACACGGGGACCTGTCCCGCGGAGAGGAGATCGAAATGGCAACCGGAGAATTTCAACTGATGAAAGTGCCGGCCGAGCAGTTGACCGGCATTCTGCACGGTCAGGTTGTCGATCCCGGAGCTCATCCCACGAACGTCGTTCATCAGGGCGAGGGTTGGACCGTGGACGTGAGCTGGGAGGTCACCGGTGAGCTCGTCGACTGGCTGGCGGGCCGCTGGCAATTGGAGATCATCGCCGATCTGCTGGGGGGTGGCGAGACAAGGCATCCATCACCCCCGGTGGAGATGACCTTCACACCCGGCTCCGGCAGATATACCGCTTCCGTCCCCATGCGCGGCCAGCTCGTCCCCGGCACATATGACCTGGTGGTCAATCTCACCACGACGACGGCCGCCGGCACCGCGGGGGCGCTCGGCGGATTCGTCGTGATCAGCAAGATTATGGTCAAGGAATGAGGACCGCCGCCCCGGGCCGGCCGCCCGGGGCGGCGCGCTGCAAGCCCGTCGCAAGTGACGGCTCCTACGCTCCAGCCCTGGCGGTCACGGGGCAATGCGGCCGCCGGACTGTATCTGACGCCGCTGGAGGCTCTCTTTACTCGTGAGCATTCCTCGAGGCGACGGGACCACAACGGGAGAACCCATGTCCGACACTCCGATGACCGCGGACGACGTGCTGCGCATCGCGGCCTACAAGGACCGGAGCGCGGCGCTGGAAGCCATGGTCATCGCCTACAGCTACCATCGCGTGGCCGCCGACCTCGCCACCCGGCTGGGCCGGGAGGCGAACAACTGGTACTGCTACGCCACCTGGACGTCCAAGGCCGTCGGCGAGAGCCTCGACCTCGGCCCGGACTCCCCGTTCATCGAGGACTTCGGCCGCCGCCTGCGGGTGCCGCAGCGCTTCAAGCGGGTGTTCAGGGCCGCGTTGCTCACGCTGCTCGGGCCCAGCTACCAGCTCGGGCTGGCGCTGGCCAACCGCGCCATCTTCCTGGAGACCGCCAGCCTGGCGGTCAACCTGTGGAACGACAGCCCTGACCGCTTCCTCCGGGTGAGCCCGGAGTCCGACCTGACGCCGACGCCGCCGGAGTTCCTGACCAACCTGCTGTCGCCGGCCGACGCGCGCTATCTGAAGGACGCCGCCCAGCTCATGGTCGAGGCCGCCGCGGCCGACGACCCCGAGGTGCGGGCCGAGCTGATGCTGGGCGCGAACATCGCGCTGTCGGCGTACGAGCAGGCTCGCGCGCAGGCTGCGCTCGAGCTGGTGCTCTACCGGCCGGTCCGGTGGCTGACCCGGGTGTCCTGGCGGTCGCTGCGCTCGCTGGTCACCCGCAGGCGCTTCGCCCGCTTCCGCCTCTACGCCGCCGCGCACGCGGACCAGCCGTGGCTGACCCGCAAGCTGGAGGACCTGTGGTCCTCGCTCTACACCCGCCACCTGTTCGCCGTGCGGACGCCGCTCAGCGACATCAAGGTCGGCCGGCCGCTGACGCCGCCGGCGGGCGTGGACATGGCGAAGGCGTGGGCGCCGATCCAGAACGAGAAGGTACGCAAGCTCGCCGAGGAGTTCATCACCGAGGACCAGGAGGCCTCCACGGCCGGGGTGACCGACTGGGTGTCCTACCGGGACCGGATGCGGTTCATCGTCAGCTATTTCCGGGTCTACCAGCGGGTGGACGCGCTCTACCGGGTGCCGTTCGACCAGCAGGTCGCCGAAGGGCTCGCCGAGGAGATGCGCCGGGGGTTCGTCCCCGACGCCATCAGCGGCATGTTCGGCAGCAGGCCGGGGCTGCGCGAGCGGCGCACGAGGTTCTACGCCTATCCCGCGGAGACCGACCCGGACGCCCACGAGATGGCGCACTTCGACTTCGAGCCGTTCCTGGAGGCGATCCAGCTTGACCCGGCCACGAAGTAGATCAGTCCAGGAAGTCGCGCGTGATCTCGCGGGCCTGGAGAAGCCCGCGTAGCTTCGCGAAACAGCGGGCTCGGGTGGGCCCGATGCTCCCGACCGGCCTGCCCAGCCTGCGCGCCACGTCCACGTAGTGCGGCTCGGAGGTTTCCGTGAGCGCCCTGAACAGGACCCGCTGCGCTGCCGGCAGCTTCTCGACCAGCTCCTCCAGCGTGCCGGCCAGCCAGATCCTGGCAAGTTCCCTGTCCACGTCGTCCGTGCTGCCCAGCGAGTCGAGGTCCGGTGTGCAGATCTCCTTCGTCCGCCTGGTGAGCTTCAGGCACTCGCGGAAGGCGATCGTGGCCAGCCAGCCCGCCATGCGCTGGCCGTCCTCCACGCTGCGCAGGTTCTGCCAGGCCAGCAGCCAGGTCGTCTGGAGCACGTCCTGGGCGTCCTCGTGGCTGAGCCGGAAGCGGCGGATGCGGGCCCTGAGCATCGGGCTGAACTCCTCGACCAGCCGCTCCCACGCCATGGCGTCGCCGTCCTGCGCGGCGGACACCAGGGCGGCGGTGTCAGGGCGTTCGATGGTCTCCAACTGCATGTCGTTCTCCCCGCCGGCCCGGGCACTCGGGGGGTCATTTCCGGCCGGCTCCCTCACGGTGCGCCCAGTGATCCGAAAAGGCTGTCTCGAACGTGACAGTCCAGGTGTGTTCCGCATCACATTTCGGAGATCGGTAACCACAGGCTGTCGGCCCGCGGAATGCGGCCTAGAGTTCTTGCATGAACGCTCGCAGCGGGCTTCCACACGACGTCGAGCCGGTCGCCGCCGTGCTGGCGGAGATCCCGTTGTTCCGCGTACTCGGAGAGAGCGGCATCCAGAGCACGGCACGGGCCGGGCTGGCGCGCAGATACCGGTCCGGGCAGATCATCTTCCACCAGGGGGACCCGGGAGAGTCGCTGTACGTGCTGCTGGACGGGCTGGTGAAGGTGGTGTTCACCACCGAGCACGGCGACGAGATCGTCCTCAACATGCTGGGCCGCGGCGACACCTTCGGCGAGATGGCACTGCTCGACGGCTCGCCCCGCTCGGCCTCCATCGTGACCGTGCGGCCCGCCTGGGTGTTCGTGCTGCCCAGGGCGCGGCTGCTGGAGCTGATGCGGGAGCACCCGGGGCTGGCCGACGAGTTCCTGCGCCTGCTCGGCCGGATGGTGCGCAGGCTCACCGACCAGGCGGCCGACCTGGCCTTCCTCGATCTCGGGGGCCGCCTGGCCAAGCTGCTGCTGCAGCTGGCCGACAAGCACGGCCAGGACGCCGGGGTGGTGGACCTGCCGGGGCTGACCCAGTCCGACCTCGCCGCGCTGATCGGCGCGTCGCGGCCGGCGGTCAACCGGGCGCTGCAGTCACTCGTGGCGAGGAACCTCATCGCCGTCAAAGGCCGAACGATCACGCTGCTGGATGTCGCCGCCCTCCGGAAACGGGGCGGCCTCTGAACGAACTGGAGAGTACGGGGTAGATGAACGTTCATGACGAGCGCTGGCCGGAGGAGAGGTTCCGGCAGCTGCGGCAGCAGGCCGACCCGGACATCGACAAGGTGGTGGCCGAGTACCTCCAGGCGCAGCCCGCGGGGACGGGCGCGCTGGAGCTGGTCAAGGCCGTGGTCGCCGAGCTGGCGGCGGCCAAGCGGGAGGCCAGGGCCCCCTCGGGCGAGCCGCCGGCCTCCGAGATCTTCGACGCGCTCGACTTCGTGAGGGACCTGCCGGAGTGGGGGGACGACCGGGAGCTGCTGGCCCGGGGGCAGGCCGTCTTCGCCGACCACGGGCTGTACCAGTCGGCCGCGCTGTTCTTCGCCTGCCTGCCGATGGCGTACGCGGAGATGTCCAGCGCCAAGGTGCTGGGCGGCGTCTCCAAGCTGGCCACGCACAGCCTCACCCGCCGGGTGGCGGAGACCGGGCAGATGCTGGTGGACGTGATGGGGCTGAAGGCCGCCGACAGCCTGCAGCCGGGCCGTCCCGGGCACACGACGGCGATCGGGCTGCGGATCCTGCACTCGTTCGTGCGCGCCCTGGTCGACGAGAAGTACGCCGACCGCTGGGACACCGAGCGGTACGGCCCGCCGGTCAACCAGGAGCTGCTGCTGGCCACGCTCTTCGACTTCTCCGTGGTGACGTGGGAGGCGATGGAGACCATGGGCGTGCTGCTGAGCGACGAGGAGCGCACCGCCAACCTCTACACCTGGAGCGTCTTCGGCCACCTCATGGGCATCGAGGTCTGCCGCGACGGCCCCCTCACGCTCGACGACGTCGAGCCGATCAGCGCGCGCCTGGGCCGCCTGCTCGAGCCCAGCGACGAGGGCCGCCGCCTGATGGCCATGCTGCTGCAGGAGATGGAGGCCTTCATGCCGCTGGGCTGGCGCAAGATGCCGCGCAGCCTGGTGCACTGGATCTTCCGGCACGCCGAGCACGGCGCCGACCGGGTGCCCGAGCTGCTCGGAGTGCCGAAGCCGGCCTGGTGGTTCACCGCGATCTTCGCGGCGGCGCGTTCCGCCCACCGGCATTCGTGGCTGGCCGGGCCGGTGGACGGTGTGGTTCGCTGGCTGGTACGCAAGGCCGGGCGGCACATCGTGGTCGCCCTGATCGACCGCCACTCCGACGGGCAGGCGGCGTTCAGGATCCCCGGGGAGCTGGCCCACGCGTGGCGGATCAAGCAGTCGAACCCCGCGGTGAAGACCCGCGAGATCCGCCGCACAGTCCGCAGCAAGCTACGAGCGCCCGCGCGGGCGCTGAAAGGGCCGCGCCAGTGACTGCCCCCCAAGAGCCCCCGCACGAGCCGGGCACGCTCACCACGGCGACCATCCTGTTCACCGACGTGGTGAGCTCCACCGCCCTGCGGATCAGACTCGGCGAGGAGCGGGCCAACGTCGTCTTCCGCCGCCTCTACCAGCTCCTGCGCTCGGTGGTGACGGCCAGCGGCTCGTCGTTCACCAAGAGCCTGGGCGACGGGCTGATGGCCGTGTTCGACTCCGCCACGGCCGGGCTGGACGCGATCATCGCGGTGCAGCAGGCGGTGGCCGACGAGAACGAGCGCGCCCTGGAGAAGATCTCCATCAGGGCCGCGCTGGCGGCCGGCGACGTGTGCTGGGGGCACGACGACGTGAGCGGGCTGCCCACGGTGGAGGCGGCCCGCCTGGTGGCGGTGGCCGAGGGCGGGCAGGTGCTCTGCACCGATCTGGTGCGGCGGCTGGCGCAGGGGCGCAGCAGGCACGAGTTCAAGGACCTCGGGCGGCTGCCGGGCAAGGGGCTGCGCGAGCCGCTGCACACGTACGAGCTGCACTGGCAGAGCGCCGACCACCACCTCGCCGGCGGGCTGGCGCCGTGGCTGGACGACGGCCCGCTGCTGCCGTTCGTGGGCAGGCAGGAGGAGCTGCGGGCGCTGGACCAGGAGCTGGCGGCGGCCGAGTTCGGCAGCGGGCTGGTGATCCTGGAGGGCGAGTCCGGGGTGGGCAAGACCCGGCTGGCCTCCGAGGTGGCCCGGCGGGCGCTCAAGCGGCAGTTCACGGTGCTGGCGGGGCGGTGCACGGATCCGGCGCGGCAGGCGTACGAGCCGATCGCCGGCGCCGTGGAGCGGCTGGCCCGCACCTCGCCCGCGCTGCTGCTGCGGGCCGGGGTGGACCAGCAGTGCGGCCAGCTCGTACGCCTGGCGCCGTCGCTGGCCGCGCCGCCGCTGTCGCTGGAGGTGCCGCCGGCCACCGAACCGGTGTCCGAGCGCTACCACCTGATGGCCGCGGCCCGCACGCTGATCGAGCGCCTGGCCACCGTGCGGCCCGTGCTGCTGGTCGTCGACGACCTGCAGTGGGCCACGCTGGAGTCGCTGCAGATGCTCAACGCGCTCATGTGGGACGCCGACGCGCTGCCGCTGCTCGTCCTGGCCCTGTCGCGTCCCGTGCCGGTCGAGTCGGCCATGCCGGAGCTGCACAAGCTCACCGCCGACGGCCGGGTCATCCAGGTGCCGTCGTTCGGGCTGGACGAGGTCTCGCACGCGCTGGCGGAGGCGCGCGCGAGCGGCGACCCCCAGCTGCTGCACCGGATCACGGGCGGCAACGCGTTCCTGATCAGCGAGGTGATCAGGGAGCTGGCCGCGGGCAAGGACCTCGACTCGCTGGCCGTGCCCGACTCGGTCACCCGGATGGTCATGGCCCGCCTGGCCCAGCTCCACCCCGACGCCAGAGACCTGGTCAGCCTGCTGGCCGTCGGCGAGCGGATGGACTCCGCCGCGCTGCGGCGCGGCCTCGGCCACGAGCAGGGCCTCGACGAGGCCCGGTTCGTGGCCGCGGTGGAGGAGGCGATGGGCGCGGGCCTGGTGACCATGCTGGACGACGGGTCCTGCCAGTTCTCCCACGAGCTCACCAGGAACGCCCTCTACGGCATGCTCTCCGCGCCGCGCGCCGCGCTGCTGCACGGGCGGGTGGCCGACGCGCTGTGCGAGACGGACCCGAAGGCGATGGAGTCGCGGCCGTACGTCGTGGCCACCCACCTGCTGGCCGCCGCCGAGCACGGCCGCGACCCGGTCCGGGTGAGCGCGGCGGCCGACGCGGCGGTGCACGCGGCCCAGCACGCGCTGGCCGGGCTGGCCCACCGCGAGGCCGTCACCTGGTACCAGCGGGTGCTCGACCTGCTGCGCGACCACCCCCACAGCACGCTGGAGCGGCGCGCCGAGCTGCTGGTGGAGTGCGGCCGGGCGATGTGGCTGGCCGGGCACCCGGAGGCCCGGCGGACCCTGCTGGACGCCGCCGACCTGGCCCGGGAGTGCGAGCGGCACGACCTGATCGTCACCGCGGCGCTCGGCGGCGACCGCGGCAGCATCTCGGTGACGCCCGACCTTGAGCGCATCGCGCTGCTGACCGAGGCGCGCAGGGTGGTCGACTCCACCGACGTCAGCACCCGGGCGCTGCTGGCCGCCCAGCTAGCCTCGGAGCTCATCTGGGCGCCCGACGGGGAGCGGCGCTTCGCGCTGAGCGACGAGGCGGTGGCGCTGGCCCGCAAGTCCGGCGACCCCCGCACGCTGGCCGGCGTGCTGGGCATGCGCAGCCTGACCATCGTCCCCGCCGACCCGCTGCACCAGCGACACCGCGACGGCGACGAGATGCTGGAGGCGGCCCGCCGCACGGGCGACGACCTGGTGCTGTTCCACGCGTACGTGCAGCGCACTCCCCCGGTGCTGGACAGCGGCGACGCCACCAGGGCCGCCATGCTGCTCGACCAGGCCGACGAGCTGGCCCGCCGGCTCGGGCAGCCGCACCTCAACTGGCTGATCGGCTACTCCAAGGCCGGGCTGACCCTCATGCAGGGCGACCTGGCGCAGGCCGAGGCGGAGGCGGAGGCGGCCCTGCGGCTGGGCTCGGAGATCGGCCGCCGCCTGGAGGCCGTGGCCATCTACGCCGAGCAGATCGCCGAGATCCGGCGCCTGCAGGGGCGGCTGTGGGAGCTGCGCGACCGGCTGCGCCGCGCCGGTCAGGCTCCCCGCGTGGACCCGGTGCACGCGGTGCTGCGCTATCTGTGCGAGCTGGCCGACGAGGAGGCCGCTCCCCTGCTCGACCGCATCCTGGCGTACGGGGGCGCCGCGCCGCCGCGCAACATGGCGCACCGGTCCGCCCTCGACAACCTCGCCCTGGCCGCCGCGCGGCTGGGGCGGGCCGAGCTGGCCGGGCGGTTGTACGACTCGTTGTCCACCGGCGGGGAGACCTTCGGCCACGGCGCCGTGGCCCACCACTGCGGGCACCACTACCTGGCCCACCTGTGCGTGGCGATGGGCGACCGGGGACGGGCCGCGGAGCACTTTGAGGCCGCGGCCGAGGTGCACGAGCGGCGCGCGGTGCCGCTCATGCTCGCCGAGTCCCTGCTCGACTGGGCCGACCTGCTGGACGCGGGCGGCGTCGGCGGGCCCAAGCCGGCGGATCTGCGCGAGTGGTGCCGGTCATTGCTGGCCGGTCGGGGAGCGCTGCTGCTGGACCGGCGGCTGCCTGCTTAGCCTGGCAGGGCACCGGGCGACCCGGCTCGGCCTCGGCGCGGCCGCGCTGCGTCACCCACCGGCCGCGCTGCCCGGACACGGCGCGGCCCGGTGGGTGACGTCAGTGGGCGGGGCGCAGGCTCAGGGTCTGGCCCGCCTCGATGGCCTCGCGCACGCTCCTGGCCAGCGTCTCCCGCAGCGCCTCGCCGCGGGTCTCGAGGTCGCGCAGGCCGTCGGTGTCGTCGGTGTGCGCCAGCAGCGCCCGGTACTTCTCGTTGTTGCCCAGCGCCTCCTGCGCCCGCAGCGCGGCGTCGGCCTCCTGGACGCGGCGGGCGTACCCCTCCAGCCCCTCAACCCTGGCCGTCACGCCCGCCACGGAGCGGCGCAGGGCCTCCTGCTGCGGCTCCAGCACGGCCATCAGCTCGGCGGTCACGACGCCCCGCATGGCGCGGGCCTGCTCCTGCTGCAGGTGCGTCTGGACCCGCAGCAGCAGCGCGATCTCCCAGATCTGCCGGGGCAGCAGCACCTCGTTGGCCAGCCCGTCCAGCAGGCGTTTCTGCATGACCTGCGAGGTGTAGACGGACATGACGGCCGTCCTGGCGCGTTCCAGCAGGGCCCGGGCGGGCGGGGAGAGCTCGGGCACCAGCACGAACCGGTCCCTGCTCGGCCGGCTCGAACCGCGCAGCCTCGGGATGAAGGAGTCGATGACGGCCAGGCGCTCCTGCTCGGTCAGGTCCGGGTCCGCGACGAAGTCCACCGTACGCCTGACGTGGTCGCGCTCGTGGGCGAGCAGGTGCCGCTCGGCGGTGACCAGGTCCCGGCGGCGGAACACGTCGTGCGCGACCACGAACGCGCACAGGCCGACCGGGACGAGCAGCAGGGCGAACAGGATGCCCGAGAGCCCCGCCGTCCCGTACAGGACGAGGCCGGCCAGCAGGACCGCCGCGCAGATCGCGACCGATAAGAACGCGTAGGCACGGACCTTGGCCACACCGTCCCCCTCTGAGCGAGTCCCGAAGTGCCCGAGAGTTCACAATAGCCCGGAGAGGCGGGAAGATCACGGGTCAGCGGAGGTAGGAAGCTCCGTTCAGATCGAGCACGGCACCGCTGGCCCATTCGGCGGCCGGCGAGGCCAGGTACACGACGGCCGCGGCGATCTCCTCCGGCCGCGCCACCCGGCCGAACGGGCTCTGCGCGCGGATCGCGTCGCCGCGCGGGGCCTTGAGGTGCTCGTTCGTCATGTCCGTCTCGACGAAGCCCGGCGCCACGCTGGCCACCGCGACGCCGCGCGGGGCCAGGGCGATGGCCAGCGACTGGCCCAGCGCGTTCAGCGCCGCCTTGCTCGCGCCGTAGGCCGGGCTGTCGGGCTCGCCGCGGAAGGCGCCGCGCGAGGTGACGTTGATGACGCGGCCGCCGGCGGGCATGTGGCGCAGGGCGCACCAGGTGGCGTTGGCCGGGCCCACCAGGTTGACGTCGAGCGTGCGGCGCCAGGCGTCCTGCCACTCCTCGTACGACGTCTCGGCGATGGGGTGGTGCAGGAACACGCCCGCGTTGTTCACCAGGACGTCGATCGCCCCGCCGAGCGCCCCGGCCGCCGCGTCCACCATGCTCCTGACGTCCGCGGGGTCGGCCAGGTCGGCCTGGACGACGGCGTGTCCCTCACCCGGCAGCTCGCCGAGCAGGCTCTCGGCCTCCTTGGCGGAGTCGCGGTGATGGATCGCGACCCGGTCCCCCTGCGCGGCGAAGGCCGCCGCTATCGCCCGTCCGATGCCTCTCGACGCGCCGGTGACAAGAACTCCACGTCCGCTCATCCACCGCACCCTAGGGGATCGGCTCCGCCCGGGTCCCGGTGGGGTGCCCCCGCTCGATCAGCAGCGCGGCGGCCAGGGCCACGTGGTCCTCCCAGGGGCGGGCGACGACCTGGACCGCGCCGGGCCGGCCGCCGGCCGTGCCCGACGGGACGACGACCACGGGGGCGCCCGTAAGGCTCCAGGGCAGGGTCCAGACGTAGTCGGACTCGGTCGATTCGCGCCAGGGCGGTGGAGGCGACGGGGCGGCCGGGGTGATGAGCAGGTCCAGGTGGGCGGTGGCGGCGAGCATACGCCTGCGGAAGCGGTCCCAGTCCCACAGCAGCCATGCGTGCTCCGCGCCCGACAGCCCGGCCCGTCCCCAGTGGCGGCGGGTCAGCTCCAGCGCCTCTTCGCGGACGTCCGGCACCGGCTCCTCCACGACCACGGCCCCCGCCTCGGCCAGCACCTCCACCGCCGCCCGCACCGGATCCTCCGCCCGATCCGGCCCCACCCGCGCGAGGTTCCCCGCTTCATTCCCGACCCGCACGAGGTCCCCCGCCCCCGTCCTCATCCGCGCGAGGTCCCCCGCCTCCTTCACCTCCCGCATGAGGTCGCCCGCCTCCTTCCGCGCCGCCGCCCGTCCCGCCGTCTCTCCCTCCACCGCCCGTCCTGACGTCGCCCCCTCCACCGCCTGTCCCGGCGCCATCCGTCCGCGCCCTTCCCGTTCCACCGGCCAGGCCTCCGGCACAGCGCCTCCCGCGTCCGGCCGCTCCGCCGCCATGGGCCCGGCCTGCTCGGCTCCCACCGGCCTCTCGGGAGCGGAGCGGTCGGCTCGCGGCGCCGTCCGCTCTGCGGGCGGGCCGGACGGGGCGGGCGCGTGGCCGGGGTCGGACGGTGAGCGACCGGGGGCGGGCAGGCGCACAGGCGGCGGGGACCAGTCGGAGGCCGGGGTCATGACGCCCACGCGGAGCCCGGCCAGGGACACCGTGTCCGGGTCGCCCAAGGGGACGGGGGCGACGCCGGCGTCCAGGCCGTCCGGGCCGGCGATCACCGCGAGCGCGAGGGCCAGGTCGCGGACGCAGGTGGCCAGCGGGCCGATGGCGGTCCTGCCGTCCTCCAGGGCGCCGCAGCGCGGGAAGTGGCCCGTCAGGGGCACCCGTCCGAAGGTCGGCTTGAGCCCCGCGATCCCGCACCACGCGGCGGGCAGGCGTACGCTGCCGCCCGAGTCGCTGCCCAGCCCCAGCGGCACGGCTCCGGCCGCCACCAGGGCCGCCGTGCCGGACGAGGAGCCGCCGGGCGCGCGGCTGGGGTCGAGCGGGTTCCTGGTGGGACCGTACACGGCGTTGTCCGCCATGGCCGCGCTGATCGCCACCACGATCGCCCCCGCCTCCCGGAGCCGGGCGACCGCCGTGGCGTCGGCGGCCGGGCGCCGTCCGGGGTTGCCGCGCGAGGTGCCCGTGGCCCCCGTGACGGGCCAGCCGGCCACGTCGATCCAGTCCTTGACCGTGATCGGCACGCCCTCCAGGAGCCGGCCCGCGCCCGCACGCAACCGCCGGTCGGCCCGGGCCGCCTCGGTCAGGCTCCGCCCGGGGTCGATCGCGGCCACCGCGCCGATCCGGGCGTGCAGGCCCTCCAGCCGCTCCAGCACGTCCCGGACCGTCTCGGTGACGGTGGTCTCGCCGGTCTTGTGGCGGTGGACGAGATCGAGGACGTTCCGGCTCATCGGCCCTCCTCTGGGTCCGGCAGCCCTCGTCACCCTACGATGGTCGACGCCCTCGCTACCAGGAGCCGACCTTGACCGAGTTCCCCGCCGGCCTGACCGCGGAAGTGGCGCGGGCGTACGAGCTGGGCGAGCCGCTCCGACCCCCGGTGTACGCGGCTCGCGGCGAGCTGGGCCGGGTCTGGCGGCTCGACACCGACCGCGGCTCGTGGGCGGTCAAGGAGTCGCTCGTACCCGTCGAGGAGGGCGACGTGCGGGCGGACCACGCGTACCAGCTGGCCGCCGCGGACGCGGGCATCCGGCTGCCACGGCCGCGGCTGACCTCGGCCGGGGCGGTGCTGTTCGGGGTGTGCCGGGTCTACGAGTGGGTGGATCTGGTGGACGGCGAGATGGTCACGGCGGCGGAGCTGGGTGCTGTGACGGCGCGGTTGCACCGGCTCGGACATCCGCCCGGCGGTCCGGCGATCCCGTGGTTCTCCGAGCCGATCGGCCGGGACCGGTGGGAGGCGCTGGCAGAGGCCGACACGGGGGCGGGCACAGCGGCAGGCACAGCGGCGGGCACAGCGGCGGGCACAGGGGCGGGCGGGGCGTGGGGGCCCGCGCTGGCGCGGCTGCTGCCCGAGCTGGTCGCGCTCGACGCCCTGGTGGTGCCGCCCGATCCCGGGTCCCTCGCCACGTGCCACCGCGACGTCAACGTGGAGAACGTACGGCGGGCGCGCGACGGCGGTGTGGTGGTGCTGGACTGGGAGAACTGCGGCACGGGCCAGCCGGCGTACGAGCTGGCCTCGATCCTGACCGACCTCTCGCTCCAGGGCGCAGTGGTGGCCTACCGGGCTTACCGGGCCGAGGGCGGGCCCGGGGTGATCGCGGAGCGGGCCGATTTCTCGATGGCCATCGCCGTGCAGGGGCACCTGCTGGAGTTCTACGCCCGGCGGGCGCTGTCGCCGCTGGAGTCGGCGGAGAACCGGTCCCGGGCCCGGGCCCGGCTCGGCACGATGCTCGACCAGCCGCTGACACTCGCCCGGATCGACGCCCTACGCTCCGCCTGCTCGGGCGGTTGAGGCGGGGCTCGCGGGCCGAGACCGGCGGACTGGCCGGGCAGGGCGGCGGGCCGGGCAGGGCGGCGGGCCGGGCAGGGCGGCGGGCCGGGCAGGGCGGGTTATGAGGGCCACCAGGGGCTGCGTTCGCGGATGGCGGCCTGGGCGCGGGAGACGAGGCCCGGGTAGCGCTTGCCGGGATACCACGGCATCGTGGCGATCCGGTCGAAGCCGGGGATGGTCTCCATGTGCTGGACCATGCGCCGGCGCGTGGCGGTGTCGGGGAGCGGGCCGCGCATGGCGGCGACGTTCTCGGCCACGTGGGCGGGGTTCGAGGTGGCGGGCAGGGCGCAGGTGACGGCGGGGTTGGAGATCACCCATTTCAGGAAATATTGCGACCAGGTGCTGATGCCCAGTTCTCTGGCGAAGCCGGGCAGCGGGCGGCCCGCCACGATCTGGTGCAGGCGCGCCTTCTCCAGCGGCATGTTCACGAGCACCGCCGTGCCGTTCGCCGCCGCCGCCGGGATGAGCCGCTCCTCGGCCGCGCGGGTGTGGATCGAGTAGTGCACCTGTACGAAGTCCGGCGCGGCCCGCTCGACCCAGCTCTCCACCAGCGGGAAGTACGCGGGCTCGTGGTGGGTCACGCCGAGGTGCCGGATGCGGCCCTCCTTCTTCCACGCGTGCAGGAGGGGGACGATCACGTCCACGTTGACCAGGCTGTGGCACTGCATCAGGTCCACCGGCCGGTCGAGTGACATGCGCTCGACCGTACGCCGCCGGCTGGCCTCGGCATGGCTGTCGTCCCAGAGATGCTCGCCGGTCGACCAGATCTTGCCGGCCAGGAACATGCGGTCGCCGATGCGCAGGTCGGCGGCGACCTCGCCCAGGTTCACCTCCGACCTGCCGTACAGCGGCGAGCAGTCGAACACCCTGCCGCCCGCCCGCCAGTGCCGCCTGACCACCTCCCGGACGCGCTGCCGGTCGGAGAGGGTGTCGAAGGTCATGAACGTGCCGAGCCCGATCGCGGGCAGCCGCTCGTTCGTGCCGGGCACCGTACGGGTGATCAGGTCGTCGTCCGGCTCGGCCACGGCGGCGCCCGCCGTCCCCACCGGGAGCGCGCCGAGCCCGCCCGCCTGCATCAGCTGCCGCCGCGTGGGCGTCCACGAGAGATTGTTCTGCATATCGGGATGGTTGCTCGGGAAACGCCCGGAAGGCCAAGTCCGGTTCGGACCGGTGGCATACCGCGCGGGTATCCGGGGGCGGGCCTCGCAGGTGGGGGTCCGGAATCCGGTACGTGATCAAGGTCAACCGGATGGGGGTATGGAACGTCCCAATACTCCCGTCCCCTAACTGGAGTCACGCCATGGGATACCCGCCCCAGCCGCAAGGGCCGTACGGCCGGCCGCACCAGCCACAGCCCTACGGCCCCGGCGGGCACCCGCACCATTCCGCGCCCCACCCCGGCGCACAACGCTCCGCACCCCCATACCCGGCACAGCATCCCGCGCCCCAGCACGGGGCACAGCGTCCCGCGCCCCAGCACGGGGCACAGCGTCCCGCGCCCCAGCACGGGGCACAGCATCCCGGGCCGCCGCACGGCCCTGCGCGCCAGCCCGTGCCACCAGGTCGCGCACCTCAGCACGGTCCACAGGGCCCCGCGCCCCGGCACGCTCCACACGCTCCTCCGCCGACGCAGCACACCGCCCAGAGCCCCTGGCCCACGCAGCGCATGCCGCCGCCGCACGATCCCTGGCCCACCCAGCCCATGCCACCGATCCCGTGGTCCGCGCAGGGCATGCCGCAGAGCCCATGGCCCACCCAGCCCATGCCGCAGGACCCGTGGCGCACCCAGCCCATGACCCAGGGCCCTCCGTCTGTCCAGGGCATGCGGCAGGGGGCGGCGGCCCAGCAGGGTCCGCAGGGACACCAGTCGCCCCCGCCCCAAGCGTGGTCGTCCCGGGAGAACCTCGGGCTGATCGTCCTGCTCGCGGTCGGCCTTCCCCTGATCCTCCTGGGCGGTGGCGCGGCGGTGGTCATGGTCCTGACGGACACCGGCCAGGGCACGGTGGCCACCGAGGCCGGGGCGCCGAACATGGTCATGCCGTCCCGCGAGCCCGTGCCGAACCAGCAGCCGGCGGAAGGCGTGGCCAGCGAGCCGCCCGGCGGCCTGGCGGGTCAGCCCACCGACGCGGCCGGGCAGCCCACCGGCGCGGCCGGGCAGCCTACAGGCGTGGGCGGGTAGCCGACCGGACGTGGGCAAGTAGCCGACCAGTCGTGGGCGAGTGGCCGACCAGTCGTGGGCGAGTGGCCGACCAGCGGGGGCGGGTAGCCGGCTCCCGGCCGGCGGGGGCCGCAGGCGGGGGCGGGGCAGCGCCGTCCAACGGCGGGGTGGCGCCGTCCAACAGCGGGGGTGGCGCCGTCCAACGGCGGGGTGGGGCGGCAGGATGGGGCAGGCGGTGACCCTGGCCGGGTTCCCGGTCGCGTTGAGCGCCGGGATCGCCGGGCAGGAGGGCGAACGGACGCTCTCCTGACGCCCGGCGACATACCTTTCCTGTATGCCGGTTGATCTGCGCATGATGCGCTACGTGATCGCGGTGGCGGAGGCGGGCAGCTTCGAGGCCGTGGCCGAGCGACTGCACATGACCCAGCCGCCGCTCAGCCGCCAGATCCGCGACCTGGAGCGCGAGCTGGGCGTCAACCTCTTCCACCGGCGGCCCACCCGGCTCACCGAGGCGGGCCGGGTGTTCGTGGAGGCGGCGCGGGAGGTGCTGGCGGGGGCGGAGCAGGCCGTCGAGCGGACCCGGCGGGCGGCCGGGGTCGATCACGGGGCGGCCCGGGTCGGGTACACGGTGACGACGGCGTTCGACGAGATGCCGAAGGTGTTCGCGGCGATGCGCGCCCGCCATCCCGGGATCCGGGTCGAGGCCCGCGAGGCGTGGGACGCCGAGCTGACCGGCGCCGCGGCGGACGGCGAGCTGGACGTGCTGCTGGGCAGGCATCTGGCCGTGCCGGCGGAGTGGTTGTCGGCGGTGCTGCGCTCGGAGGAGTTCGTCGTGGTCGTGGGGGCCGGTCACCGGCTGGCGGGGCGGGCCGGGGTGAGCCTGCGCGACTTGCGCGGGGAGACGTTGCGCTTCTTCCCGCGCCGCTTCGCGCCCCTCTACTACGACCGGGTGCTGGCGGGGCTGCGGAGTACGGGCGAGGAGTTCGACGTCTGGGAGAACCCGCTGCCGGGCCTGCGCAACCTCAACGTCAGCCTGAGCGACAGCGGGTACATGCTGCTGCCCCGCTCCCTGTGCGGCCAGCTCCCCGGCGGGATCGCCTGCCTGCGGCTCAAGGACCGGCTGCCGCCGATCGAGCTGCGGGTGTCCTGGCAGCGCAACCCCTCCCCCGCCGTGATGACCCTGGTCAGGACGGCGCGCAGGGTCGCCAGGCGGGAAGGCTGGCTCACCGCCGCACCGGGAACCGCTCGGGAGCAGCCCTGACGAACCCACGAGGCCCCGGCCGGGAGCGGCCCTGACGGATCTCAGCGGCCGCGCAGGATGAGGCGGGTCAGCCGGCGCGGGCGCTTGCGCCGGAACGCCGCCCGCTCGTTGACCTGCGGGTACGCCACCTCCGGCACCGGCACCCCGAGGAACGCGCACAGCGGCTCCCACCCGTCCCCCGGCTCGAACACCAGCAGCCGCTCGACCGGGATCGCCGCCCGCACCTCGGCGACGTGCCGTTGGAAGACGTCGATGACGTGGTCGCGGTCGTCGATGCGGCCGTCGAAGACCGGGTCGATGAAGGTCGCCCTGGCCATGCGCGGGTAGAGGGCGAAGTCCGGGGCCCGCCGCGCCACCAGCCAGCGGATCAGCCGGCGGTGCGGCGGCAACCCGCGCCGCTGCTCCAGCGCGCTGCGGAAGATGGTCTCGCTGACGCTGTCGTACCAGCGCCCGGGGTCGCGGACGGTGAGGATGACCTTGGCGTCGGGATAGTGCGCGGCCAGCTCCCGCCAGTACGCCGAGGCGGGCCAGTCGAGCGCGGACCCGAATCCGGCGAACAGCGCGTCCCAGTCCCGGGAGCCCCCTTCGCCGACGTCAAGCCACTGCCGCACCCGGTACGGCTCGGCGATGACCGACGACATGTGGTAGCAGGGCCCGAAGCCCAGCTGTTCGAGCGCGGCCTTGAGCGATCTCGTACCCGTGCGGCCGAATCCGGCGCCGATGACCTTCACGTCATGCCCGTCTCTGATCCGTCTCTGATGTGAATCCCGTTATATGACGGCAAATCGCAATCGGGAACGGCCACTAACACGCAGAGGAGCCGACCATGCTCTTCCCGACCCCTCTTCTCGACGCGCTGCGCGCAACCCCGGCGAGCCCGGCCTTCGAGCACGGCGACAGGACCGTCTCGCGCGGCGAGTTGCTGGAGCTGATCCGGCGGCTGGCGGGCGCCCTGCGCGACGCCGGCCTGGGCCCCGGCCGGGCGGTCGCCGTCCGTACGGAGGTCACGGCGGAGGCGTTCGCCGCGCACATGGCCGCGCACACGCTGGGCTGCCGCGTCGTCGGCATCCGGCCCGGGTACCCGCCGGCCCAGCTCGACCACGTGCTCGGCATGGGCGTGGACGCCGTGCTCGTGGACCCGGCGACGGCCACGCCGCGGCTGCTGGGCGCGGGCACGCCGCTCTCGCTCGGTCCCGTGAGCGGCGCGGCCGACCTGCTGGCCCACCCGGACGGCGGCCGGCCGCTCACCGTGACCGCCCGGCCCGGCGACGTGGCCGCCCTGACCTTCACCAGCGGCAGCACCGGGCGGCCCAAGGGCTGCGCGATCACGTACGGGGCGCTGGGCGAGCACTGGACGTGGCAGCCGCGCGTGTGGTCGCCGGTCGCGACCGCCCTCGCCCGGGGCTTCGAGCGCTACCTGCTGTTCGGCACGCTGGCGAGCATGGTGGTGCTGGAGTTCCTGGCGCCGTGCCTGCTGGGCGGGGGCACCGCGGTGATCCCGGAGGACGACGGGCGGCCGCTGTTCCCGTACGCGATCGAGCGCTACCGGATCACCGGGACGATCATCACCGTGCCCCGGCTGTTCCAGCTCCTGGAGCTGGCGGACACGGCCGACCTGTCCAGCCTGCGGGCGCTGATGGTGTCGGGCTCGCCGATCGGCCCGCGGCGGCTGGCGGCGGCGGCCGCGCGGCTCGGCCCGGTCGTCTACCAGGGGTACGGCCAGACCGAGGCGGGCAACATCGCCATGCTCACCCCCGAGCACATCGCCGCGGGCGTCGTGGCCCCGGTCGGCCGGCCGCATCCCGGGGTCGAGCTCAGCGTGCGCGACGAGGACGGCACCGAGCTGCCCGCCGGGCGGACGGGCGAGCTCCACGTGCGCAGCCCGTACGTCATGGCGGGTTACTGGGACGACGAGGAGGAGACCCGCGACACCCTGCGGGACGGCTGGCTGCGCACCCGCGACCTCGGCCACGTCGACGAGGACGGGTTCCTGCACCTGGAGGGCCGCACCCGGGACGTGGTCATGGTCAACGCGATGGTGGTGTACGCGGGCCCGATCGAGCGCGTGCTGACCGGCCACCCCGACGTCGACGAGGCGTACGTGGCCGGCACGCCGGACGAGGGCACCGGGGAGGCCGTGCACGCGTTCGTGGTGCCCGCGCCGGGCCGCGTCCCCGACCCCGCCGCCCTGTCCGCGCTGGTACGCGCCGAGCTGGGCGCGGACAGCGTGCCCAAGACGATCACGATGGTGCCCGGCGTCCCGGTCGCCACCAGCGGCAAGCCCGACAAGCGCGCCCTCCTCGCCCTGCACGGCGGCGGGGCGTTCTGAGCAATCTCTGAGAATTGCCCGCCAACACTGATGTTGTCATTTCAACCACTTCGCTGTGACGGAGGCGTCAGTGCCGGACAACACCCTGGACTACCTGGTGATCGGCGCCGGGCCCGCGGGCCTGCAGCTCGGCTACTTCCTGCACCGGGCGGGCCGGACGTACCGGATCCTGGAGGCGGGTCCGGAACCGGGCCAGTTCTTCCGCACCTTCCCGCGCCATCGCACGCTCATCTCGATCAACAAGAAGCACACCGGCTGGGACGATCCCGAGCTCAACCTGCGCATGGACTGGAACTCGCTGCTGTCGGACGATCCCGGCCTGCTGTTCACGCGCTACAGCGACCGGTACTTCCCGCACGCCGACGACATGGTCCGCTACCTCGGCGACTTCGCCGGGAAGTGCGGGCTGCGGATCTCCTACGACTCGCCGGTGGTCCGGGTGGACCGGCCCGGCCCGCCGACCGGGCCGTTCCGGGTGACCGACGACCACGGCCGCACGTACGAGGCCCACCGGCTCGTCGTGGCGACCGGTGTGACCAGGCCCAACATCCCGCCCATCCCGGGCATCGAGACGGCCGACACGTACGGCACCGCCTCCACCGACCCGGCCCACTACGTCAACCAGCGGGTGCTCATCATCGGCAAGGGCAACTCGGGGTTCGAGACGGCCGACAACCTGATCGAGACGGCCGCGGTCATCCACGTGTCCGGCCCGCACTCGCTGCGCATGGCCTGGCGCACGCACTACGTGGGGCACCTGCGGGCGGTCAACAACGGCCTGCTCGACACCTACCAGCTCAAGTCCCAGAACGCGCTGCTCGACGGCGACGTCAGGCGGATCGAGCGGCAGCCGGACGGCACGTACCTGGTGACGGTGGCCTTCGCCCGGGTCAACGAGGTCACCAAGGACATCCCGTACGACCGCGTGATCGTCTGCACCGGGTTCCGCTTCGACGCCTCGATCTTCGCCGACGAGTGCCGGCCCGACCTGGTGATCAACGGCAGGTTCCCGGCGCTCACGCCCGCGTACGAGTCGGTCAACGTGCCGGACCTGTACTTCGCCGGCACCATCACCCAGTCGCGCGACTTCCGGCACGGCACCAGCGGCTTCATCCACGGCTTCCGCTACGGCGCCCGCGCCCTGCACCGCGTCCTGGAGTCCCGCCACCACGACGTCCCCTGGCCCGCGCGGGTGCTCCCGGCGAACCCGGCGGCGCTCGCGGAGGCGGTCATCGGGCGGGTCAACCGGACCTCGGCCCTGTGGCAGCAGTTCGGTCTGCTGGCCGACGTGATCGTCGTCGACGGCGACACCGCCCGTTACCTGGAGGAGCTGCCGCACGACCTCCAGGGCCCGCCGATCGGCGACCGCGGCCACTTCACGATCACCCTGGAGTACGGGCCCGAGCACGACCAGGTCGACCCGTTCGACATCGAGGTCGGCCGCATCAGCCAGAGCGACTCGGCCCGCGCGCACGAGGGCCACTACCTGCATCCCGTCGTACGCCACCACCTCCCCGGCGAGCCCCCCGTGGCCCACCACATCACGGAGAACCTGGAGAACGAGTGGGACTCCCCGGAGGTCCACGTGGAGCCGCTCCGGGCCTTCTTCGCCGACCGTACGTCCTCCGTGCCGGCCTGATGGACCGGCGGAACCTGCGCGAGTTCGAGGCCGCCGCCCGCGAGCGCCTCGACCCCGCGCACTACGACTACTTCGCGGGCGGCGCCGGTGACGAGGTCACCGTGCGGGCCAACGAGGCCGCGTTCGGGCGGCTCGGGCTGGTGCCCCGGGTGCTGCGCGGCACCGGCAAGCTCCAGACCGACCTGACCCTGCTGGAGAGCCGCGCGGCGGCTCCCGTGCTGGTGGCGCCGACGGCGTTCCACCGCCTCGCCGACACCGAGGGCGAGCGGGCCACCGCGCGGGCCGCGGCCGCCACCGAGACGATCATGATCGTGAGCATGGCCGCCACGGTCGCGATCGGGGACGTGGCGGCCGCGGCGCCCGGCGCCGAGCTGTGGTTCCAGCTCTACGTGCAGCCGGACCTGGCCTTCACCGAGCGGCTCGTCCGCCGCGCCGAGGCGGCCGGCTGCAGGGCGCTGGTGGTCACCGTGGACTCGCCGGTCCTCGGCCGGCGGGAGCGGGACCTGCGCAACGGCTTCCACGACCTGCCCGACCACCTGTGCTGCGAGAACCTGCGTGACGGGGCTCGCGGGGACCGGGTGCGCCCGATCGTCATGTGGCCGGAGCTGTCCTGGGAGCACCTCGGCGCGCTGAGGCGCATGACGGATCTGCCGATCGTGCTCAAGGGCATCACGCACCCGGCCGACGCGCGGCTCGCGCTCGATCACGGCGCCTCGGCGATCATGGTGTCGAACCACGGCGGGCGGCAGCTCGACGGCGTCGCGGCCACGATCGACCTGCTGCCGGACATCGTGGCGGAGGTCGGCGGGGCCGTGCCCGTGCTGCTGGACGGCGGCGTGCGGCGCGGCACCGACGTGCTGAAGGCGCTGGCGCTCGGCGCCGCCGCCGTCGCGGTCGGCCGCCCGGTGGTCTGGGGTCTGGCGGCGGACGGCGAGCGGGGCGTGACGGCCGTGCTGGAGCTGCTGCGCGCGGAGGTCGAGCACGCCCTCACGCTGTGCGGCTGCGCCTCGATCCACGACCTCGAGCCGGGCATGGTGCGACGGCCGTGCTGACCACGCTGATCGTGCTGGGCACGCCGGCCCTGCTCGTCGTCGTGGTGAGCCTGCCGTGGTGGCTGCCGGACCGGATCGTGGCGCTGCGGGCGCGGGTGTTCGCCCGGATCAACGGCGACGAGGGCATCCCCGTGCCCGGCGACCTGGTCGGGGTGGACCGGTTCAGGGAGGTCTACTCGCACCCGGCCGCCGGCGGGCGCAGCGAGGGGGCCGCGCTGTCGGACCTGTTCTGGTACTGGCTGTCGCCCGGCCCCGAGATGCACCAGGAGCACCTGGAGGCGGGCGAGCGCTACGACGCCGTGGCCCGCGTCACCCGCGCCCTGCTCGCCGTGCCACGGGCCGAGGCCGAGGAGCTCGCCCGCCGCTGCGCGGCCCGGACGCTCGACGGCGTGCGCGGCCTGGTGCGGCTGCGGGACCTGATGATGCCGCTGTGGGCGGAGTTCTCGTACGAGCTGGTCTTCGCCGAGCCCTGCCCGCGCGCGGCCCGCGACCTGATCGCCGCCAACGCGAACGACGTCGTCACCTCGCTCAAGTGCACGGGCCTGCGGCACATGGACCGCCGGGAGCGCCTGACCCGGTATCTCCTCGGCCGGCTGTCCCGGGTGCGCGTGCCGCTCCCGCCCGGCCTGACGCCCCTGCAGCAGGCGCACTACCTGCAGGGCGCCTTCTTCAACACCGCCGTCGTGCAGATGTCGGAGGCGATGGCCCACCTGCTGCTGGTCCTGGCCCGGCACCCGGACGTGCAGCACAGGGCGCGTACGGGCGACGCCCGCTACCTCGACCAGGTGATCGCCGAGACGATGCGGCTCTACCCGCTGTTCGGCATCGCCCACCGCGTCACCACCGGCGACATCCGCCTCGACGAGCACACCACGATCCCCACCGGTTCGGTGCTCTGCTTCAACTACCCGGAGTTCCACCGCGCCGGCTTCACCGACCCGGACCGCTTCGACCCGGACCGCTTCGACCCCGCCCGCTCCGAGCGGCCGGTCAAGGAGCTCAACCACCTCCCGTTCGGCGTGGCTGCCAACCGGCCCTGCCCGGCCTGGCGGCTGGCGCCGATCGCCATGCGGGCGGTGGCCCGGGAGGTGCTCGACCGCTACGTCCTGGACTCCTCCGTCTCCCACACCAGGTCCCTGCCCAGCCGGGGGCCCTGCCTGCTCACCCCTCTCGACGCTCCGCACCGCCCCCGCCGCGCCCTGGCGTACCTGCGGGTGCGCGACCGCTGGGAGGACGTCTGGCGCGGCCTGGTGCAGCTCGTCCTCGGCAGCTACATGGTCTGGGACGCGCGCCGGCAGCGGCTGTGCGAACACCACTTCACCTCTGAACCGGAGAACCGGCATGCCCGTTCTGACTCCCGCCCTGACTCTCGTCACGGCTCCTGACCCGAACCTCGCCCTCATCCTGAAGGTCCTGCCCGCACTCGTCGTCATCCTGATCGCCGCGGCGATCTGCGGGCGGCTGGCCCTCATGGTGATGCAACCGCGCGTGCTCGGCGAGATGGTCGCCGGTGTCCTGCTCGGGCCCACGCTGTTCGGCTGGCTCTTCCCGGAGGCGCAGGCGACCCTGTTCCCGCCGGAGGTCCGGCCGATCCTGTACGTGCTGAGCACCATCGGCCTGACCCTCTACATGTTCCTGGTCGGGGCCGGCCTCGACCACAGCGCCCAGACGCCCGGCGAGGTCCGCAAGGCGTCCGTGCTGGCCGCGTCGGGGATCGTCCCCTCGCTGCTGCTCGGCTTCGGCGCCGGCCTCCTCGTGTACGACCTGCTGTCCCGCCCGGACGTGCCCCCGTTCCAGTTCGCCCTGTTCGTCGGGGGCGCCCTGTCGCTGACCGCGTTCCCCATGCTGGCCAGGATCCTGTACGAGCGGGGCCTGGAGAACAGCCCCGTCGGCCGGCTCACCCTGCTGGCCGCCTCCATCGACGACGCCCTGGCCTGGTGCCTCCTGGCCGTCCTGTCGGCCATGCACCTCGGCGACGGCGCCACCGGCGCGCTGCCCACCATCCTGCTGACCGCGCTGTTCGCCGTCGTGATGCTGAAGGTGGTCGCCCCCATGCTGCGCCCGATGGGCCGGACCGTCGCGCGCACCGGCCGGCTCGGCCCCGGCGCCATGTACGCCGTCATCCTCATCCCGCTCGCGGCCGGCTGGCTGACGGACTGGATCGGCGTGTACGCGGTCTTCGGCGGCTTCTTCGCCGGCCTGGCCATGCCCCGCGACCCCGCCTTCCGCCAGGCCCTGCACAGCCGGATGATGGAGGTCGTCTCGACGTTGCTGCTGCCCACGTTCTTCACCTTCTCCGGGCTGAACACCCAGCTCGGCGGCATCGCGGGCGGGGCCATGCTGCTGGCCTTCGGGGTGATCCTGCTGGCCGGGTTCGCCGGGAAGTACTTCGGGTGCTCGCTGGCGATGAGGGGGCTCGGGTTCGGCCGGCGCGAGTCGTACGCGGTGGGGGCGCTGATGAACGCCCGGGGGCTGATGATCCTCATCTTCATCAACATCGGCCTGGCCCAGGGCATGATCACGCAGGAGTTGTTCGCCATGCTCGTGCTCGTGGCCGTGCTGACCACCGCGGCCGCCCTGCCCCTGTACAAGCTCGCCCTGCCCGACCGCCTCGAACGCGACGCCAAGACCGTGGCACCCGTCGATCCACCGGTCGAAGTCAGGTCCAATTCCTCGTGATCGCGCAGGTGGGCGGGGAGTGGCCGGTTCGCGGGCGGGGCCAATGGTTCAGTGGACCTGGTAAATCCCCGGCAGTGGTGTAACGGTGGTCTCGTGGCTGGGACATCGGGCACGGCCGACCTGCCCTCCCGTCGGCTGCTGCTCGTCGAAGACGATCGCGAACTGGGGAACATGCTGGTCGACCTGTTCACCGAACAGGGCTACACGGTCGATCTGGCGCTGGAGGGGCAGCGGGGGCTGCATCTGGGCCTGAGCCGCGCGTACGACGTGCTCATCGTCGACCGCGGCCTGCCCTCGCTCGACGGCATCGACCTGCTGCGGCGGCTGCGGCGGCAGGCGGTCACCGTGCCGGTGCTCGTGCTCACCGCCTTCGGCTCGGTCGCCGACCGGGTCGCCGGGCTGGACGCGGGCGCGGAGGACTACCTCGTCAAGCCGTTCGAGATCGACGAGCTGCTGGCCAGGGTGCGCGCGCTGCACCGCCGCAACATCGACCTGGCCCGGCTGCTGCCGCTGGGCGCGGGCTGGCTGGACGCCGAGTCCCACATCGTACGGCTGCCGACCGGGGAGCAGGTGACGCTGTCGGGGCAGGAGTGCCGGCTGCTCAGCGCGCTGGCCGCCCGCCCCCGGCAGGTGCACACCCGCAGGTCGCTGCGCCAGCGGGTCTTCGACGGGGCGAACAAGGAATCGATCGTGGACACCTACGTCTACTACCTGCGCAACAAGCTGGGCTCCGGGGTCGTGTACACCGTGCGAGGGGTGGGCTACCGCCTGGGGCGGCTATGAGCCTCACCACGCCCTGGCGCGGCCCGGCGGGCCCGGACCGGAGCCGGCGGCCCGATCCCGACCGGCGGCTGCTCGTCCGCGCCCGGCGCCGGCTCACCGTGCAGGTGGCGGGCGCGATCTCCGTGGTCCTGGCGCTGGTGGGCGTGCTCGTCTACTGCGCCATGGTGCACAGCCAGGACGACGCGGCCAGGCGCGAGCTGGCCGCCGCCGCCGAGGGCTCGCCCGTCGGGCAGCCGCCACCCTGCATGTGGCTCTTCGAGCTGCACGCCGACGGCACCGTCCGCGCCTCCCCCGGCGCCCCGGCGTCGCTCCCCGTCCGGGCGTCCCTCGACCAGGTGGCCGCCGGCGGCGGGCCGCGGCTCGCGCAGGTGCGGGTGGCCGGGCGCGACTACCTGGTCCACACGCGCGGGCGCGGCTACACGACGGTCCAGGCCGTGCTGGACCTGCGACACCCGGCCGCCGAGCGGCAGCGGCTGCTGCGCACGCTCGCCGGCGCGGAGATCGCCGGGCTGCTGGCCGCGCTGCTGGTCGGCCAGGTCGTCTCCCGGCGCGCGATCGCGCCCCTGGGCGAGGCCCTGGCCCGCCAGCGCCGCTTCGCCGCCGACGTCAGCCACGAGCTGCGCACCCCGCTGACCCGCCTGCACACCCGCGCCCAGCTCCTGTCGCGGCGGCTGCGCGGGGGGACCGACCCGATCCTGCTCATCGACGAGGTGGACCAGCTCGTGGCCGGCACCAGGCAGCTCGGCGAGGTGGTCGAGGACCTGCTCAGGTCCGCCCAGTTCAAGCAGCTGCGCCGGCCGTTCGGGCCGGTGGACCTGGCCGTGCTGGCCGCCGAGCTGGCCGAGGCGGAGGAGGCCAGGGCCGCCATCCGGGGGGTGGCCGTCGAGGTGCGCTGCGACGGGCCGGGCGACCACGTCGTGAGCGGCGTGGAGTCGGCCCTGCGGCGGGTGATCTCGGCCCTCCTGGACAACGCGCTCGGCCACACCAGCGCCGGCGGGCACATCTGGGTGACGCTGTCCAGGGAGCCGTCCGTGGTCGAGCTCACCGTCCGGGACGACGGCTTGGGCCTGGACCCCGAGGACGCCGAGCGGCTCTTCGCCAGGTTCGAGGGGACGGGGTTCGGGCTGGGGCTGGCGCTCGTACGGGAGGTGGTGGACGGCCACGACGGCACGATCGCCGCCGACGGCCGGCCGGGCGGCGGGGCGACGTTCACCGTACGGCTGCCCGCCGACCCCACCGGCACGACCGCCGAGCCGGCCCCGGAACCGGCGTGGCAGAGGTATCAGCCCCCGCTGCCGGGGTAGCCAGGATCGGATGCGCATCCAGGACTGGTTCCTCACCGGGGAGGAGCGCGGCAATGCCGCGACCGACCTCGAGCCGTGGTCGGAGGGCAACGAGGTGCGCCCGCTGGTCCACGGCGCGGCCTACTTCGCCGAGCTGCACACCTGTCTGGAGCAGCTGGGCAAGGACGACCTGCTGCTGTTCGCCGACTGGCGCGGTGACCCGGACGAGCGCCTGACCCCGGAGGGGCCGAGCGTGGGCGCGGCGATGGCGGCCGCCGCCGGGCGCGGCGCCCTCGTACGCGGCCTGATCTGGCGATCCCACCTCGACCTGCTGCGCTTCAGCTCCGCCGAGAACCGCCACCTCGGCCAGGAGATCGAGAACACCGGCGGCCAGGCCCTGCTCGACACGCGTACCGCCGTGGGCGGCTCGCACCACCAGAAGTTCGTCATCCTGCGCCACGACCGCGACCCCGAGCGGGACGTGGCCTTCGTCGGCGGCATCGACCTGTGCCACAGCCGCCGCGACGACGCCTCCCACGTGGGCGACCCGCAGCGCGCCCCGATGCCCGACGTGTACGGCCCGCGCCCGCCCTGGCACGACATCCAGCTCGCCATCCGCGGCCCCGCCGTCGAGCAGGTGGAGCGGGTGTTCTGCGAGCGCTGGGACGACCCGGCGCCCGAGACCCGCGACCCGCTGCGGCGCCTGCGCGACCACCTCGGCCGCCTCGACGACGCCCCCGCCCTGCCGCGCCCCGGCCCGCCCCCGCCGCCGGCCGGCCACCACCGCGTGCAGCTCCTGCGCACGTACCCGGCCAGGCGGCACGGCTACCCCTTCGCGCCGGACGGGGAGCGCAGCATCGCCCACGCCTACCGCAAGGTCCTGACCCGCGCCCGCTCGCTGATCTACCTGGAGGACCAGTACCTGTGGTCCACCGACGTGATCGAGCCGTTCGCCCGGGCCCTGGAGCGCGAGCCGGAGCTGCGGATGATCGTCGTCGTGCCGCGCCACCCCGACCAGGACGGCTGGCTGGCCGGGCCCGCGAGCCTCATCGGGCGCGCTGACGCGCTGCGCCGCCTGCGCCGGGCGGGCGGCGACCGGGTGGCCGTCTACGACCTGGAGAACCACCAGGGCGTCCCGGTCTACGTGCACGCGAAGGTCTGCGTGGTGGACGACGTGTGGGCCACGGTCGGCTCGGACAACGTCAACCTGCGGTCGTGGACGTACGACTCGGAGCTGAGCTGCGCCGTGCTGGACGAGCGGGAGGACCCCAGGCCGCCGGCCGGGGCGCTGCGCTTCGCCAGGGAGCTGCGCCTGTCCCTCATGGCCGAGCACCTGGACCTGCCCGCCGAGCGGTACGACGACCTGTGCGACCCGGTGGCCGCCTTCGACGCGTTCGCCCGCTCGGCGTCGGCGCTGGAGACGTGGCACACGTCCGGCCGTACGGGGCCGCGCCCGCCGGGCCGCCTGCGCTCTCATCCGGCGCCGCACCTGTCGCGGCTGCAGAAGCTGCTGGCGCTGCCGCTCTACCGGTGGGCGGTGGACCCGGACGGCCGCCCGCCCGCCCTGCGCCGCTCCCGCGACTTCTGAGCCCGCCCGACTGACACACCCCCACCAGCACCTCCACCTAGATGGGTGGTCCGCGAGCAAAACCCCGGACCACCCGGTCAGGTCACTTCCGCAGGCCGGCGCGGATCACGAGCGCGTCGTGGTCGGTGTACGTGGTCCGCTCGAGCTCCAGCGTGGGAGCCGTGAGGGTGCCGTAGGCGTGCTGGATGCCGGGAGCCTGGGTGGCGGCCGCGTCGGTCAGCGTCCACTGGCCCTGCGGGGCGCACGACGAGCGGCGGTTGACGTCACCCGCGAAGATGGTCGGCCGGCCGCGGGAGGCGAGCACCTGGGCGAGCTCGGCGCACTGGATCGAGTTGGCGGTCCCGGGCGCCTCGCCGTCGGTGGAGAGGTGGCTGGTGCACACGTCCACGCCGCGGGCGGTCGTCACGCAGAGCCAGCGCCGCTGCTCCACCCCGCTGAACACCGAGTACGGCGCGTCCTCGGAAGCCCGGATCGCCTCCTTGGTCAGCACGGCGTTGCCGAACTCGCCCCGCCCGGCCGGCGTCTTGCAGGCCAGCGGGGCGCCGTTGTAGATGACCGTGGCGAACCGGTAGTGGTAGCCGGTGCGCTCGGCGATCTCCGCCACGTCGCCGCTGCACGCCTCGTTGAGGGTGACCGCGTTGACGTCGTTGGCCTGGATGCGCTCCACGGCCTCATCGACGATCTTCGGGTACTGGGTCCTGGGAAAGCAGCCGGCATAGCCGCTCAGGCAGAGGTTCATCTGGAGCAGCGAGTACGGCGGCCGCGCCGCGTCCTGCGACGGCGGGGTGTCGGCCATGGCGACGCCGGAGAGGGACACCACCAGCCCGGCCGCCATCAGGCCGGCCATCATCAGGGCACGCAAACGTGTCAGAGGAAATCGGATCATGGCGGCCATTGTGCTGACCCGACCACCAAACCGGACAGGGCACGCGAGAAGTGTTCACCACGCTCTCACGCGGCCGTCACCCCATCGCGCATCCGGCCCGATCCGGACGAACCCCCGTTCGCGGACGTTCGGACGCCCCGACCACTTCCCACAGCCAGGGCGTCCGAGGGATGGGGCAATCGATCCCTCCCCCATCCCCTACCCACCACGTCCAGCTTGTACGCATTTGTCCGTTTTGCGTAGAGTCCCGTCGCCGGTCTCGGCAGCGGGTGCCGCGTCCGGAACACGCGCCGCACCGGGCACTGGGCGGGCCGGATATTGCGTGGCGGAGGTCGCGAGGGAGCGATCACACTGAGCGGATGGACAGGACGGTCAG
Organism: Nonomuraea sp. KM90; assembly: GCF_052246675.1. Classification (NCBI taxonomy): domain Bacteria; kingdom Bacillati; phylum Actinomycetota; class Actinomycetes; order Streptosporangiales; family Streptosporangiaceae; genus Nonomuraea; species Nonomuraea sp. KM90. The sequence continues at coordinate 121,074 of NZ_JBQQCB010000023.1, forward strand.
CGCATGGATCACCTCGGGTGCGGATCGGCTCGGTGTCGTCGGCCCGTTCGCGGTGGACGTGCCGTGGTGGGCCGACGTGCAGCCGGTCGTCGCCCACCTGCGCCAAGCGCTCGGCGTGGACGTGCTGGTGCTGCGCCTGCTGGACGTGGACGGCGGCGAAGGAGGCCGCGGGGGTCATGTGACCTATCACGTCGAAGCGCTGGAGCGGCCCGCGCCCGGGCGGCTGACGGCTCCGCTGCCGGCCGACCACGCGGTGCTGGACAGGCCCGAGCCGCTGCGTGCGCCGTGGGCGCGGATCGACGGGCTTCGGGAGCTGTTGAGCTGGGCGGCGGACGCGCTGAGTGCGGCCGGGCGACCGCTGACCGGGCCGATCCGGCAACGCCGGACCTGGAATCTGGCCGGGCTGTTTCTCCTGCCCACCGCCCGGGGGCCGGTATGGCTGAAGGCCACACCCCACTTCGCCACCGACGAGGCCACCGTCCTCGACGCGTTCGCAGCCCTGGACCCGAGCCTGGTTCCCCCGGTCGTGGCGTCGGGGCCGGGGCGGGTCCTGCTGGAGCACCTTCCCGGCGAGGACTGCTGGGACGCCTCCGCCGGGATCGTCGCCGGCGCGGTGAGGCGACTGGTCGCCGCACAGGCCCGCCTGACGGGCGCGATCCCGCCCGGGTTGCCGGACCGGCGCGGACCCGTCATCGCCGATCAGGTTCGCGACCTGCTCGCCGGTGACGTGGGCGGCGAGCTGACCGCCGAGGAACTGGCGGGCGCGTACGAGCTGGTCGAACGGTGGCCCCTGCTGGCCGAGTGCGGCCTGCCCGACACGGTCGTGCACGGCGACTTCCACCCGGGAAACTGGCGCAGCGACGGCGGCCCGCCGGCCGTGGTCGACTTCGCCGACGCGCACCTCGGCAACCCGGTGCTGGACGGGCTACGGCCCCGCGACTGGCTTCCCCCCGCCGAACGACCCGCCGCCGCCAAGGCCTGGATCGATGCCTGGACCACCCACCTGCCCGGCTGCGACCCGGCCCGGGCGCTCGCGATCGCCGGGCCGCTGTCCGACCTCACCTACGCCGTCCGCTACCAGGAGTTCCTGGACGGCATCGAACCGTCGGAGCGGATCTACCACCACGGCGATCCGGTCACCAGCATCCGCGCCGCCCTGCGTTCCGCAGCGATCACGGGCTGACGATCTGACCGACCGTCCATCGTGCTGCGCCGGCTCTTTTCGAGGTCACCGGTGCCTGTACGCCCGAGTTTTCCGCGCGAGGACGAGCCCGCACCGCGGGCTGCCGTCCTCGCGCCGGCCCAGGGCCGTCAAGGGGACTGTCTCCACGGTGAATCCGGCCGCCACCAGGTCGGTGCGGACCGCGTGTGGCGGGCAGGTGCCGTAGTACATGACGAAGGGGGGACGCCACACGGCGTTCCGCACCCGCATGGCCAGGTCGAATCCGAGCATCGCCCAGTACCGGCCCGACCTGATGGGCGGGGGCGCGCCGATCGGGAAGGCGAAGAGCCCGTCAGGTCGTAACGCACGGTGGACCCCGGCGAAGAGCGCGGGTCGTTCGGCGGGCAGGAAGTGTCCGAGCGCTCCGAAGCTGACCGCGAGGTCGAAGGACTCGGTGAAGGGCAGGGCTCGAACGTCGGCCCGTACCCACGCGGCGTCCGGGTGTGCCCGGCGCGCCTGCGCGAGCATGCCGGCGCTGAAGTCGACTCCCGTGACCTGTCCCCGGCACAGGGGTTCGAGGACCCGCACTCCCGCGCCGGTGCCGCAGCACACGTCCAGCCCCCGCTCGAACGGCCCGAGCGGACGCAGAGCGTCGGCGGTCGCGTCAAGAACGCCGTCGGGGGTGCGGAAGGGCGTGTGGTCGAACTTCGTCGCGAGCAGGTCGTAACCGCGCTCGACCGAGGACAGTGCCTGGACCGCCAGCTCACGCAGCGACGGGCCTTGGGGCGAGAACATCAGCCAAGGGTACTTTCCCGAAGCCGGGGCGAGCCGCCTCATACGACACAATCCGCCACCGGCCGGGGGCTGTGGTTCCGGCGGCGGCCGTCAGCCCATCGCCGTCAGGGTGTCGCGCAGCCGGCGCAGGTCCCGCATGCGTGCCTCGTACGTCGCCCCGACCACCACGAGCAGCAGCCCGCCCACGGCGATCGGCACCCAGCGCGGCACCATGAGGAGCATCTCCGACACGTACGGGGCCAATTCCCGCACCGCGACCCCGGCGACCACGACCGCTCCGATCGCCGTGGGCGCCTGGAGCCGGAACCGGGCTCCGGCGAACAACACCGCGAGCGCCAGCACCCCGAGCGCGAGCGACCGCCGCCACTCCGTGTCCGCGTAGACCGCCACCAGGCTGGGCAGCATCGTGAAGGACAGGCCCGCACCATAGGCCGCCCATGACGGCACCGGTGCACCACGCCGCCGCCACCAGCCGGACACCAGCAGGGCCAGCGAGCACGGCACCGTGTACGCCTCGACGACGGTGACCTCGTCGGCCCCCAGCCGCAGCCACGAGGCCAGCAACAGCAGGACGGCACCCGAGTACCTGAGGCCCTTCACACCGCCTCCGCCGGCGGGGGCGTTCACACCGCCTCCGCCGGCGGACCCCGCCCGCAGCGACATGAGGAGCACCAGCACCCCCGCCACGGCGAACCCCACGCTCGCCGCGACCAGGACGCGCATGCCCAGCGAGAACCCCACCGCCACCGCCTCCAGCCCGAGGAACAGCGCGGCGAAGCCCAGTCCCCAGTTCCGGAGTTTCCGCAGCCTGGCCACCAGAGCCACGACGGCGGCGGCCACCGCCAGGATCGGCAGCACGATCAGCGTCGCCGGCTCGCTGCCGAACGCGTACGCCGCCGCCCGTACCGAGGCCGGACCGGCGACGAGCGCGCATGCGACCGCCCACCAGGGCGCCCGGCCCAGTGCGGCGCCCACCGCCGCCGCGACGGCCGCCACCACCTGCACCGCCACCGCTGCCGGGTAGGGCATCGCGAAGGCTTGGGGGAAGACCGCGACCATGACCGCCCCGGACACCAGAGCACCGGCCGCCGCCGCCTGCACCGACCGCCCACCGGCGCCACGCACGACCGCCGCCTTCAACGACCACCCACCAGTGCCACGCACGTCCGCCGCCTTCAACGGCGACCCGCCGGTGCCCCACACGGCCATCACCAGCAGGCTTGCCGCCACCGCGCCCAGCGCCACCACGTCCGCCGGCCACGCCACCATCTCGAACGGCTGCCACCGCCGTCCGTCCCACGTCCCCGTCCAGAGCACGTCCAGCCAGGCGAAGGGTGCCGCCAGGGTGGCCACGAGCCGAGGCAGCAACGTCAGCACGGTCACCAGCGCCACCAGCCCGCCGGTGGCCATGCCCGCCAGCCGTACCCTCCGCCAGGGCAACCGGGCGGCGCCGAGCACCACCGCGAGTGCCGGGACGAGGTAGGCCAGGGAACGCCAGTCCGTACCCGGTCCGTCCAGCGCGGGCTGCGCCAGCGCGGCCGGCACGGCGATCAGCGCGAGCGCGGTCCCGATGGTGACCGCGCCGGCCCAGATCTCCCCCTGAGCCTTGCCCGGCCTGACCAGCAGCCACGCCACGAGCCCGCCGAGCAGCGCCAGCGCGGCCAGCGGCACCGATCTGACCAGGGCCTGACCGACCGACGGGGACCCCAGCGCGTGCGGCGCGCCGACCAGGAGAGCGAGAGTCGCCACCCCGCTGCCCGCCAGGGCGGCCGTCACCCGCACCGTCCCCCGGCCGTAGCGGACCAGGGCGACGTCCAGCGCCGCCGTGACCACCAGCATGGCCACCAGCCAGGTCGCCGGCCATTCGCTGCCCAGGAGCGGCAGGACCGGCTGCGCCAGCACCACGGCGACCGGAGCGGGTCCGCGAAGCCGGGTGACCCGGGCATAGGCCACCAGGATGAGCGCGGTGAGCCCGAGCACCCCCGCCGTGTAGTGCAGCACGTCGAGGCCGTCAACCCCGAGAAGCCCCACCTGCCTGGTCGCGTAGCCGTCGAGCAGCAGCAGCGCGACCGCGAACCCGGCCACGGTCTCGGCCGTCGCGTTGAGCCTGCGCCGGGTCAGCACGACCGGCGCCAGCATGACCAGCGCGGTGAACCCGGCCAGCACGGCCGCCCGCCCGCCCATGCCCAGCCGCCCCCAGCTCACCACGGTGAACACCACCGCCGCCACCGTCAGCAGCAGGCCGCCGAGAATGAGCAGAACGTTCTTCGCGGCCCCCGGCGAGACCTCCCTCACCGCGACACCGGGCGTGCCGGCCGCCGCCCCCGGATACGGCGGCACCGCACCCACCCACGGAGGCACCACACCCGCACCCGCCGCGCCGGCACGCAGAACACCGAGCAGTTCCGTACGCCGAGCCTGCAACCGCACCTGCTGATCCCTCAGCCCGGCGAGAGCCTGCTCCACCTGCCAGAGCTCCTGCGCCGCGGGTCCCTGCAGAGGCAGCGCACACCCCGGGCATTCGGCCACCGGCTCCTGAACCCCGGTCCCGGACAACATCGCCCCACAGTCCGGACATTTCACGCTTTCACGCACCAACACTCCGCCTTAGGCCCGTCGAGGTACCCCATAATTCACCGCGACGCCCTCGCGAGCCACCGTCATCAGGAACCACGAGCACCAGCAGGCATCCGGCACGGGACTCCGAGCGTCCACCGCAGGGCGAGCCCTGCCGGCTTGGCGGGGTCGGCCGCGACCCCTTTCGCCACGTCGACCCGCCAGGCGGCGAGGGCCGGCAAAGGACCCGACAGCAATCGCCTCAGGTGCACCGTGATCTCCAGCGAGGCGCCGAACGAGGCCACCAGGAAAGCTCTCAGGCGCCTGGATGGCAGCTTGGGTTCTTGGGAAACCGCTGCACAAAGATCGAAAAAGGCCACCTCCCGCATGGGAAGGTGGCCTTTGACCTTGGTGGGCGATACTGGGATCGAACCAGTGACCTCTTCGGTGTGAAGCAGCCTTGCTGATCATGAGATCAGGCGTTTTTCTTGCTCAAGCCTATGAACGTGTGCACTGCTGTGCATGAGTAGATCCTGCCGAGCACCCCGGATGTCACTCACTTTGTCACCCACCTCCTGCGATTGGACTCGAACTAGTATCCGACTGGTTTGATCAGTACTGGCTAGATCAAGTCAGAGGTCAACATGTACCAGGCAGCTCAACTTCGGTCACAGCGGCTCACCCTGGGTGGCTCTCAGCATGGCTCTTTTCAGTCCCTAGTGGGGTGGCCACGAACGTTCACCGGAGTGGTGGTTGATCATGCGGCTTGGGTGGCTGGTCGTCCCCGGCGGCGCTGTTTTTCGCTGCGGATGCGTGCGCGTTCGCGGCGTTGGGAGGCCAGGACGTCGGGGTGGCGGGCGTTGGCGTTGCGCCAGCGCAGGTAGGCCTGGAGCTTTCGGGTCTGCACGGTGTGGTTGGGATGGTCGGAGTTGCTCATCACGAAGGTGCGCAGCGGTCCGAACTGCGCTTCGATCGGGTTGGCCCAGGAGGCGCTGGTCGGGGTGAAGCACAGCTCGACCTTGTGCGCGGCGGCCCAGGCGC